>JBGAJL010000008.1:47291-68661 GCA_044224935.1 Flavitalea sp. | reverse complement strand
CCTGCGGATCCTGTACCTTGCATCCTCAGCCGAATCCGATGCTGCTGATGAGAATGCCGCAGGCAACCAAAAACCGCATACAGGTTCACAGGCGACCATCGCGTCGGCAAATGAACAGGCAATCTTACAGGCAGGATTCAGCGTCAGCAGCAGAAATTTTAAAAAAGCTACGGACCGCAACCGCATCAAACGGCTCCTGCGCGAATGCTATCGTACACAAAAACACCCGCTAGCAGCCCTGACCGCAGAAAAAAAAATAAAGCTCTTCCTGTTTATTATCTACACAGGAAAAGAGATGCCCGGGTATGCCCTGATAAAAGAGAAAACAAACCAGGCTATTGAAATGCTGATGAAAAAAATGAATCACCATTCTGCCAAATAAATATGTATTGCCAGCAATAAAGCCCGATCCATTGAAGATCATTTTAAAAATATTGAGCCTTCCGCTTATAGCCATTATCAAACTGTATCAATGGCTCATCTCGCCCCTGCTGGGGCCGCAATGCCGGTTTAATCCCACGTGCTCCAACTATGCCTTACAGGCTTTTCAGAAATACGGGCTGCTAAAGGGTTTCTGGCTTTCCATACGGCGCATTTCCCGTTGCCATCCCTGGGGCGGCCATGGTGACGATCCCGTTCCTTAATTTATCTTTACAAAATGGCAAAGAAACTTTTTCTGCTCGATGCAATGGCCCTCGTGTTCCGCGCATATTACGCGCTGATCCGCAATCCCCGTATCACTTCCAAAGGACGCAACACCAACGCACAGTTCGGCTTTACCAATACGTTAATTGATCTTATCAACAACCAGCAGCCAACACATATGGCCGTATGTTTCGATACGCATGCGCCAACAGAACGTCATACCGACTTTGCGGATTATAAGGCCAACAGGCAGGAGGCGCCGGAAGATATTTTGTCTGCACTTCCCGATATTAAACGGATTATCCAGGGCTTTTGCATCCCTGTTATTGAATACGACGGCTACGAAGCCGATGATGTAATCGGCACATTGAGCAGGCAGGCTGCCAGGGAAGGATATGATGTATACATGGTAACACCGGATAAAGATTACGGTCAGTTGGTAGACGATCATGTATATATTTATAAACCCGGCTACCAGGGTAGCGATGCAGAAATAATTACGAAAGAAAATGTCTGTGCCAAATGGAACATTAAATCCGTCGACCAGGTAATAGATATTCTGGGATTGATGGGTGACGCAGTGGATAATATCCCGGGCATACCCGGCGTTGGTGAAAAAACTGCTGCAAAATTATTAGCGGAATACGGCACGCTGGAAAATGTTTTGCAAAATGCCGATAGTATAAAAGGTGCGCTGGGCGAAAAGGTCAGAAATGGAAAAGAGCTTGCGATCATGAGTAAAAAGCTCGCGACTATTATCACTAATGTACCTGTTGAATTTCATGAAGAAGATTTCAAAATAAAAGAATGTAATAAAACCGCACTGCGCGAAGTATTCAACGAGCTTGAATTTAAAACAATCGGCCGCAGGTTGTTTGGAGACGACTCCCTCACCGCCGTTCCAAAAGGGATTATCGACAAGGTGATTCCCGAGGGTGTACAGACCGATTTATTCGGGAATGTAGTTGAAACAACTGCTCCCGAAACACCCGGGGAAGAGCAACTGGTTTCCGTTATGCAGCCTACGGCAAATATTACCAACACTCTCCATAATTATATTGCCGTCACAAGCGACGAGGCGATTGTTGCTCTTGTAGAAAAGCTCAATGCCCTCAACGAGATTTGTTTCGATACCGAAACCACCTGTATCGATGCCAACGATTGCGAGCTGGTAGGATTAAGTTTTTCGACAGAAAAAGGGAATGGCTGGTATATTCCACTTCCTGCCCATGACCAGGAAGAAACGCAACGGTTACTCACCTTCTTCGAGCCCTTATTTGAAAATGTTTTTCTTACCTGGGTTGGGCAGAACCTGAAATATGATATGCTCGTGTTGAAATGGTACGGCTACGAAATAAAAGGAAACATTTTCGATACGATGCTGGCGCATTATGTCATCGATCCCGATGGCAAACGCGGCATGGACCTGCTTAGCGCGCAGTACCTCGGTTATGAGCCCGTTCCGATAGAAGATCTTATCGGGAAAAAAGGGAAATCGCAGGGCAATATGCGCGATGTAGCGCTTGAAAAAATAAAAGATTATGCTGCTGAAGATGCCGACATCACACTTCAGTTGAAACATGCATTTACGCCATTGATCCAGGCGAAAGAGGTGGAGCAGGTGTTCCTGGAGGTTGAAAATCCGCTGGTGCCGGTGCTCGCCAATATGGAATTTGAAGGCGTGCGGATAGATACAGATTTTCTCAATGAATATTCCATTGAGCTGGATAAAGAAGCCAGGGCCAGCGAGGAAAGAGTGTATAACCAGGCCGGCGTGCGTTTTAATCTCTCCTCTCCCAAACAACTGGGAGAAGTTTTATTTGAAAAATTAAAGCTCGACCCGAAGGCGCGTAAAACGAAGTCGGGGCAGTATGCCACGGGGGAAGATGTTTTATTAAAGCTCGCTCATTCGAACCAGATCGTGGAAGATATTCTCGCCTACAGGCAGATGACGAAATTAAAATCGACCTATGTGGATGCGCTGCCTTTACTGATCAATAAAAAAACAGGCAGGGTTCATACTACTTACGCACAGGCTGTGGCGGTAACGGGTCGCCTGGCGAGTAATAATCCTAATCTTCAGAATATTCCTATCCGAAGCGAACGGGGCCGCGAGATAAGAAAAGCTTTTATACCGAGGGATAAGGACCATGTGTTGTTATCGGCCGATTATTCACAGATTGAGTTGCGTATCGTGGCGGCCATCAGCGGTGATCCCGCTATGTGCGAAGCATTTCTCCAGCGGCGCGATATTCATACCGCAACGGCCGCGAAAGTATATGGTATCGCCGAATCGGAAGTGACCAAGGAAATGCGCTATAAAGCCAAGAGCGTCAACTTCGGGATTATTTATGGACAGGGCGCTTTCGGGCTCGCCGATAATCTCGGCATCAGCAGGTCGGAGGCCAAAGAAATCATCGACAATTATAAAAAGCAATTCAGCGGCATTCAGAAATACATGGACACTTCGGTAAATTACGCGCGCGAGCATGGCTATGTAAAAACGCTTATGGGCAGAAAGCGCTGGTTGCGGGATATCAATTCAAACAATTTCACCGTACGGGGATATGCCGAACGAAATGCCATTAACTCACCCATACAGGGCACGGCCGCAGATATGATCAAAATGGCCATGATCAGGATCCATCATGAATTCAGGGCCAGGAAATTCAAGTCGAAGATGGTATTGCAGGTACATGACGAATTGGTTTTTGACGCTACGCTCGATGAGGCGGAAATTATTAAACCCGTTATTATTGATTGCATGCGTACTGCGCTGCCCCTGCCCAACGAGGTTCCTGTAGAAGCAGAGATCGGCGGCGGACTCAACTGGCTCGAAGCGCATTAATCCTTTATTATGAAACCACTACTGGTATATTGTTATGATGCATACTGCGGCTGGTGCTATGGCTTCAGCCCCATTATTAAAAGAATTGCGGAAGAATACAAAGACAAACTGGATTTCGAGGTATTATCGGGAGGAATGATATTGCCCGAAACCCCGCAGCCCATTTCTTCAATTGCCCCTTATATCCAGGAAGCCTATAAAACGGTTGAAAGCAGAACCGGGATCCGTTTCGGCCAGGATTTTCTCTGGCATATTTTTAATTATGAGCAAAGCGACTGGTTCATGAATTCCGAAAAACCCGCTATCGCTATGTGTATTTTCAAAGAATATCATCCCTCTCTGCAGGTGCAATTTGCCGCCGATCTTCAATATGCTTTAAATTATGAGGGCCGCGACCTGACCGATGACGAAGCCTACCGCCATCTACTTGAAAAATATTCCATCCCTGCTGAAGAATTTTATACGAAGCTGAAAAGCGAGGAGTACAAAGAAAAAGCATTTTATGAATTCGCGCTCGTGAAGCAATTGAAGGTAACCGGCTTTCCCACGGCCTTTATACAGGCAGGAGAAGGAAAATTCTACCTCGTTGCACGCGGCTTTACCGAATATGAGAACCTGAAGAAAAGCATCGACAGCGTACTCTATTCCTTAACAAACGCCCCTTCTTCTTTCTGATCATAAACGGTTAGCGCCATCTTCCATTCGGTAACATAAAATTCGAGTGATAATTCGATCTTTAATTTTTTCATGTTGCCCGAAGAAGGCAATAAATAGAAATCGGTTATCGCGAACTTTTTATCTTCCGAGGGCACTTCATAGTTGCCGTTAAGAATAAAAGGTGGCCGGCCCTCTATTTTGATAATGGCGTTTCTGAGCTGGCCATAGAGCTCTTTATATTTTTTGGCCATCATCTCAAAATCCTCCGATTGGGAAATCAGGCATTTCCAGGTATAGAGGTTATTTTTCTCGTTAGTAGATGAATATTTTGTAACCACGGCGCTGATTGAGCCCGGTAAGGCAACCGTAGAAGAATAGTCGGTGCTCTGGGCTTCTTTACTGACGATTTCGCCCTGGATGTTTTTAAAATGATTGGGATAATCGCCTATCACTTGCTGAAGCGCCGTGCTGGCGGTGTTATTGAACACTCCCTGTCCGAACATAACGGTGGGAATGAACAGGGTCAGGATCAGGGTCAGGTTTCTCATGACACAGGATTTGACTAAAATTAGTCAATGCCTTTAACATAGTGATAGCAAAAATACTACGTATCTTATGCACAATAAATTCACACCGGTTCACGTTATCGGTAACATCCTTCAAAAAACCAACAAATTATTCTGAGATGGAAAAGAAATCCATGTATTACGATTTGCATCATACCCGGATCTTCCGCGATCATTATCGCCCTACAACCAGCGTAAGAAGATTACTTAAAAGTGTATGGTCCGTACTGATGGTGGGCGAATCTCCCATCAACCATTCCCCGCTTAGAAGAAGGATCCACTAACTAAACAGGTATTCCACATCGGCTTTTGTCAGCGTCTTCACAAAGCCCTCGTCATCAGTGATGAGGTCCTTTGCCAGTACACGTTTTTTCTCCTGTAACTGGAGTATCTTATCCTCAATCGTGTCCTTGCAGATCATGCGGTAAGCAAAAATATTTTTGGTTTGCCCGATCCTGTGGGTGCGGGGGTTCCACCAGGGATCTACGATGTATACGTAATCCGCCGCGGTCAGGTTCAACCCCACGCCTCCTGCTTTTAACGAGATCAGGAACACCCGGCATTCATCATCGTTCTGGAAACGCTGGATCGCTTTTTCCCTGTCAATAGCCGAGGTGCTGCCGTCGAAATATTCAAAGGAAACGCCCAGCTGGGTCAGTTTCTCCCGGATCAGGGCCAGCATGCCCAGGAACTGTGAAAAGATCAGGGCCTTATGATGGCCGATATTCTCCGTGATCTCCCTGCCTATTTCCTCCAGCTTGATACTGCTGTTGGGATATTTATCCGTTTCATTGAGTATAGCGGGTGAATCGCAGATCTGGCGCAGTTTCATCAGCCCCTGCAGGATGGTCAGCTGTGATTTATTAATGCCCTGTGTTTCGATCGTTCCCAGGATTTTGTCCCGGAAATCATTGCGGTAGGCATCATAAATATTCCGTTGCTCTTCATCCATTTCGCAATACAGGATGGTCTCGGTTTTCTCGGGAAGATCTTTTGCCACCTGCTCCTTCGTTCTCCGGAGAATAAACGGATATAATATCTTACGGAGATGGTCTTTTCTGTCCTGCTCTCCAAACTTATCGATCGGGATAGAAAATTCCTGCCGGAAAAATTCAATGCTGCCCAGCATTCCGGGATTCAGGAAATTCATTTGCGCGAAAATATCGAAGGTGTTATTCTGCAAAGGTGTACCGCTCATGCAAAGCCTGTTCTTTGCACGCAACAGGCCAGCGGCTCTTGTCACTTTACTGGAGGGGTTCTTAATAGCCTGCGATTCATCAAGCACCACATAGTCGAAAGGCAGTTCGACAAATAATTTGATATCGCTGCGCAAAGTGCCGTAAGTGGTTATGATAATATCCCGCTCGTTAAACAAATCCTTGTTTTTGATCCTGTCTGCGCCATGATGAATGAGATAGCTGAGCGAAGGGGTGAATTTTTTTATCTCGTTTTCCCAGTTGAACATCAGCGTGGTGGGGCAAACCACCAGGGCGCTTAATTTGCCAAACTGGTGGCGGTAATAATGCAGGAAAGAGAGGGCCTGGACCGTTTTACCCAAACCCATATCATCGGCCAGGATGCCGCCCCAGCCTATTTCGCGGAGGTAGTTGATCCAATGAAACCCATGTTCCTGGTAAGGCCTTAAAATGTCCTGCAGATGTTTGGGAACCGGTATTTCCCTGATTTTATTAAACATGCGCAGCTGGTCGTATTTTTCTTCGAGCTGCACCACAAGCTCTTCTTCATTTCTCTCTTCGTACAGCTCATCGATCACGCTCATGTGATATTTGGAAAGCCGGAGCTGGTCCGATTTTCCCTCACCGACCCTAAACAGCAGTGAATATTTTTTTATCCATTCCTCGGGAAGAATACCAAGAGTGCCATCGTTCAGTGGAACAAACTGCTGCCGGTTGGCCAGCGCTTTTTTAACGTCGGCTATCGTCACTTTCTGATCACCGAACACAATGTCTACCCTTGCATCGAACCAATCGGTATTACTGCTGATATGAATTTTTGTTTGCGGCTTGGCGGTATTAAACCGGAAATTCCGCAACGCCTCGTATCCGTATACGGGCACTTTCATTTCCTTCATCGCATCTACGAACAGGAAGAACCAGTTGTTTCGCAGCACGTCGTTCCCTTTCAATGCCAGTTGCTGTCCGCCTTCGGGACGAATAAAATTGGAGTGAAGCAGTTCAAGCTTTTCCAGGAATGCATTTTCCTTTTCCCTCGCACGATGCACCACCATCACCCTGTCGGCGGCCGGGATGATCAGGTCGTCTTTGCCGCCTGGCTTCGTTTCAAATCCTTTGTAAGAAAATATGGGTTGAAATACGAGATAATCGCCTTTTTCCTGGAGAACGACGCGCTTTTCAGGATCGCCGTCTTTCACTTCGCTGATCAGCGAGCTATCGAAATCGACCTGGTAATCTTTAGTCAGCGGAAGCACGAAACTTCTTAACTGCTGCGGCCATTCTTCTTCCTTAAAAACAAGCTTTCCATTTGCCAGGAATTTATCTACCAACGCAACATCTTCTGTTCGCTGCCAGAGATAAATATTGTCATTATACAAAAACAACAGGCCCGACTCCACGGCATTATCGGTTATGGACACATTATGCCCATTTAATTTCACGCGGCATTCTACCGCATAATTCTTTCCTTCTTTTATTACCCTGAAATAGGGCATGATGGGGTCGGTAACGATCCCCAGCGTGCGCAGATTATCGGTTTTAAATGCTTTCTTATCGCTTAGCCGGAATACAAAAGGATCTTCAGCAATATCCTGAAGAAGCTTTTTCAATTTGGGATGAATATATTCGATCATCAGCAGCTTCGTCTCTTCCGGCAACGCATCGTCTTCATGATGAATGATGTTTTCCCAGATACCACTGAACGGAGAATTCCTGTTTAAATATTTTGTTATCTCAGACTCCTGGAGCTTTCTTATGGCCGGAATGAGTTGTTTATCCGTTTCAGGAAACTGATCGATGTTTACAAATTTCCCCAGGTCGAGTTTTACTACTTTCCCGGCATAGGTCGAATTATCCTCTTTAGGCTCGCCTGCCACTGCATCGACGGTAAACTTCGGGTAGGCATCGGTGTTAAAATTAAAAACAATGCCCAGCCGCTGCGAGGATATGGCAACCTGTTCTTCTGCGGCGGCCTGTTCCGTTGTGGCAGTTGTTGCCTCTACGGTTGCAGCGGCGCGCTTTGACAGTTCCTGCGGTGTAATTCTTTTTATGCTGGTGTCGAGCACGCGCAGGAAGGGCTTACCCTCCTTATAGGTAAATTCAAATTTTCCGTTGAGATCGTCACTTAAAGAATATCCGTATAATTCGAGTAGTTTATTTTTTTCTTTATCCCAGTTGCGGATGCTGTCGAAATAATAGGGTCCCTTGGTATTCAGCAGTTGGAGAAATACGATTACTTTGGGCAGGCAGAGCGGGTGCCGGCTGTCGTCGTAGTCGCAACTGGTATCAAAGTTTCGTTCTTCATTTTTACGGATCACCACTTTATATTCCTTACCATCTATTTCAACGGTGGCCTGCACCATTTCATCCTTTGCATAGTAGATATCCGATTTATTGGTGCGCAGGTAGGTTTCCGCGGCAGTGAAAGTTTCCGGAGAGCAGAGCAGGCGCAGGGTTTTCAGGTCGATGATCTTCATCTTCACCACGGTATGCCGTTGATCATATTCCACCTGCTCCGATTTCAGCATGTTTTTATCGAGCATTTCCTGGAGCTGAATCAGCGCCGCCGCTTCATGCCGGCAGATATCGCCGAGATTATAGGGGCAGGTACAGCGTACCGATAGTGTTTTAGGATCCTTGAACTTCTGGATGCTTACACGGTAGTAGGTGCTGTAGCTGTCGTCTTTGACCCTGAAGGATACTGCATCAAGCAGTTCATCAAAATCGGCCAGTTCAACATATCCGATTGCGTGAATTTTCTTTCCACGCCGGATCACTTCATCTGTGCCATTCGTATAAACGTACTTGATAAGGTGTGGTAAAGCCATTCTGTTACTTAAAATTGGACAATCTGCAAAAGTAAAGGAAAAAATGCGAGCTTTGGAACGCGGATTGAATAATACTCGTCATGATCAAGCTTCATAGACTGTTAATCGGGTTTCTTTTAATTATTAGTTCTTCTGCGTTTTCCCAGAAATCCAAAAAGGCCGACAGAGCCCTTGCTGAAAACATCCAGGCGCATATTAATTCTCTCGGTAATCCGGAGGCGCGCGGCACGGCTGCGGAGGGAGAGCGGTTCGCGGATAATTACCTCATCGGGCAGCTGAAGAAAAATGGCTGCCAGCCGATGGGCGACAGCAATAGCTGGACACAAAAATTCAATATCGCGGCGGGAAAGAAGATCGGGAAACTATCTTCTCTGAGCATCAACGGAAAATCGCTTGCGTTGGAAAGGGATTTTTTCCCCTTTGCATTCAGCGGCAGCAGCCAGGTTGAGGCGACGGTGATAATGGCGCTGGCCGAACCGGGAGAGTTCGTGGACCTGAAAGATCTGCTCGACGATAATGACGACAGCGCACGCATAAAGGATACATCCTACATCGTGAGCGCCAGGGCCAGGAGGGCCGAATCAAAGGGCGCCACGGCTCTGGTCGTCTACAACAATTCAATAATACGGGATATCTCTTTCAACGGCCTCGATACGATCAGGGAAGCGAAGATCCCGGTTGTTTATATCTCCAATCCGGGGGTAAAAAAATATTTCGGACGAAACCCTTCTTCGCTCGATGTGAAGATGAATATTGTAATAAATAACCGGTTCCTCGATGGTACAAACATCATCGGCTACCAGGATAATCATGCCCGTCAATCGGTAATGATCACCGCTCAACCCGATAATAAAAACGATGTGGCGGCGCTACTGGAGCTTTCGCGTTTGTTGAAGGCGAGAGCGTACCGGTCCTTTAATTATCTATACATTATTTATTCTGCGGAAAATAAGGGTGCAGAAGGAACTAATTATTTTAATCAGCATCCGGTTATCAATCTGCAACAGGTGAATTATACGCTTGATCTCGATAAAATGCAGGAGAAGGGCGCACCTGCTGTAAAACAGGGTGTGGTTGCCATAAATGCATTGAAAGGTAAATGAAATTAAAACTCGATCTTGATGAGCTGGCAGAAGATTTTTTCCGGGACACGCGCCTGGCGGGTATTGTTGCACCCATTAAGGATTACCAGCCAGTTTGCTGGCAACTGAACCAGTTTTTATCGATGGACCTTCAAAATAACAATGACATCGAAATACAACTTAAACGCAAAAAAAGAGATTATTACTTTGCTGTATTTCAATATTGCGAGCCCTCTTCAGCGCTCTTGTACATTATTTATACAACAATCAATTTGACGGCGAATACCTGTTGCCGGAATTCCGGCATCTCGATTTTTTATATTTATTGAAAGGAGATATTGTCGGCGAAAATTTCTTTCAACAATTACTGGAAACGATCCGCAGAATCAATGGCGTGCAACTGGTGATGGAACTTGCGCACGATAAGATCCGGAATAAAGGGCACATGATCTTTTAAAGAACGCAGCCCCTAATTACCGGGGCCTGCGTTAGAATTTTCAGGTCCTCCGCCGGAGATTTGTAACCATCGCCTGGCAGTGGACTTTTGATTGTTATCTAGGCACGAAGCAAAGTAAATAATTGCCGCCAAAGGCATTTCTTAGGTGATAATTTACCATTTACCGATATTTAGAGCCGAAGGAGGAGATCAAATAAAGGGCCTTCAGGCCTGGGCAAGAATGTTTATTTTAACCGTTCATGCTCGCCAGAATTCCTGGTTATCCTTTGTGCCCCGCATTCTTGAGCAGTTCCTGCATGGATTCTTCCGTGTTCATATCGCTAAGGAATACACGAAGCAGGTTCATGCGCTGCAATACATCTTTCTCCAGCAACAGGTCGTCACGACATGTGGATGAAGCAGTAAGATCAATGGCAGGAACAGCCGTTTGTTGGCAAGACGCCTGTCGAGCACAAGCTCCATGTTGCCGGTACCTTTGAATTCTTCAAAGATCACTTCGTCCATTTTAGAGCCAGTATCAATCAATGCGGTAGCGAGGATAGTAAGTGAGCCGCCATTTTCAATTTTCCTGGCTGCGCCAAAAAATTGTTTAGGCTTCTGCATCGCGTTCGCTTCCACACCGCCCGATAAAACTTTACCTGAGGCCGGGGCCACCGTATTATGTGCGCGCGCAAGACGCGTAATGGAATCGAGCAGTATCACCACATCATGTCCGCATTCCACCAGTCTCTTTGCTTTCTGCAAAGCAATCGCGGAAACCTTTACATGCTTTTCAGCGGGCTCGTCGAAGGTAAATGCAATCACTGGCGCGCACGCTCCTTTCCATATCGGTTACTTCTTCCGGACGCTCGTCGATCAGCACCACCATGAGGTAGCATTCCGGATGATTTGCCGCAATGGCATTGGCCACTTCTTTCAGGAGAACTGTTTTACCCACTTTCGGCTGTGCCACGATCAATCCGCGCTGACCTTTACCTATAGGAGTGAACAGGTCCATCATCCTGGTGCTGTATCCATTGGGGGTAGTGAACAGGTTCAGTTTTTCGAAGGGAAACAGCGGAGTAAGATAATCGAAAGGTACGCGGTCGCGAACATCTTCGGGGCTTTTGCTGTTGATATGCTCCACTTTCAGCAGGGCAAAATATTTTTCGCCTTCCTTCGGTGGACGAATCGAACCGTATACGGTATCTCCCGTTTTAATCCGAATAGCTTTATCTGAGAGAAACATAAACATCATCGGGAGAGCTGAGGTAGTTATAATCACTGCTTCTCAGGAATCCGTATCCATCGGGCATCATTTCAAGTACGCCTTCACCCATGATCACCCCATCAGGTCAATATTGAAAGCGGGCTCGCGGCGTTGCTGGAAGTTCCTGCTGACTACCTGTTCGTTGCCATTTCCATTTTGTTGTGAATGGCCATTTGCTGAGGCTGCGCCTGTTCAGCAGGTTGGCGTCGGCTTCTGCTTCCTTTCTGGCTGAGAAGTGGATTCCTGAATCGGCGTTTTTTTCAGCAGGTTGTGCTTTAGGATGATGGATGACGCTTTTCAATTGCGGGCTTCGGAGCAAAGTTGATCTCATTCTGGGCAGCCGGGGCTTCATCCTGTTTTTTCTTACCCTTTTTTAGGGGGCGCCTGAGGAGTTTTATCCTGAACCGGCGCGGGTGCAGGTGTGCCGGTGGCATGCCCTTTCTTCCGGGAGCTTCTTTTTTAGCGTCCCTGGGCTGTCGCCGCTTTCCACTATGGCTTCTTCAGTAGAATTGGCGGTAGAGGCCTTGACAATTCTTTTCTTTCCCCTTGTCTTCTTTAGGAGATTTGGTGTCGCTGGCTGTAACGGCCTGCTTATCAGTAATTTATAAATTAAATCCTGTTTGTTGAGTTTTTTGGCATTTGGAATTTTAAGCTGTTCTGCAATATCCAGCAGCTCAGGAACGAGCATGTCGTTCAGTTGGAGAATGTCATACATAAAAAAACTTGAGAGTTTACCACTTGTTCAAAGTAACCAAAGATGGTTTTGTTGAAAATCTTTGAAATGAATTTATTTGATTGGAAAAACTGATGAGTCTAAGAGGGTCTGGGCGCCTATCAGCTTAATTTCCGCACAATAATACACAAAAATAATAAAAAGCAAAAATTTTACTGCTTTCTTCATTTCACTGCCTGGTCAGTAGCGGCAGGAGAATGTTCACGGGATACGGAGAGCTTTCCTGCCGTCAGGCGCTCGTTTTCATAGAAAGGCACGATGGCCGCCGAATCCTTTGTAATACAGTAGCGCAGGTCTTTCTCGAGCCCGTAATTGGTGAGCCGGTGATAGTGAGTAGCGTTTTTCTTTTTCAAAAAACCGTAAAGATCGCCTTCGGCGCTGGTATAAAGGGTTTCAGCAATGTTCGACGCGTCGCATTCGATCCGGAAATGGTGACCGATATGGTGGATAACCGCTCCCGCAAACAGCGTGTCTTCGATATTTACCCTGTCTTTCCAGGCGGCGCAGCCCAGTATCACGGGCTTGTTATGGCTAACCAGGTAATTACATACAGCGGTGACGGTGAAATTCACAAACGAGCCCGTAATAATATGGCTCGCACCCCGGGCGACCGCCATATGCAGCAATTTTGTTCCGTTAGTTGTGGTAAGCACAAGTGTTTTCCCCTGTATAAATTCCCTGGGATATTCAAATGGCGAATTGCCGTATTGCAACCCCTCTGCTACTTTTCCATCTCTTTCTCCCGCGGTGATGCCGCCAATCGCATTGCTGATGGTGATGCACCTGGCAATATCATCTACCGGAATCACAGAAGCTGCTCCATTATACAAAGCTGTTGCAATGGTTGAAGTGGCTCTTAACACATCGATCACCACAACAATCGAATCTTTTATTTCATAAAGATCGAGCAGAGCGGGAGAAGGCAGTATGCAAGAAGGTTTTGAGTCTGTCATTCGTCAATTACTTTTCGCTATAGAACAGCGCGCCACTTTTCCGTTTCGGCAAAGCTGCGGATCACTTCATTGCGTTTGCGCACGAGGTCCTCGATATAATTTTTAAGATAAAATCTGCCGGCATATTTACCAATAAAATCACGCGGCATTCCGAGATCAATAATGTCAATTATGATCGTACCATTTTCGATGGGCTTGAAATGATGTTCGTGTTTGTATGTTGCGATATCTCCTTTCACCGCTTCTTCCACCATATACAACGGCCGGTCGAAAGTAGTCACCTTCAGGGTCATCACCCTTTCCTTTCCCAGGTGTTTAGCGACAATGGTAGCCGTGTCATTCTTCGAAGAAAATTAGTGCCTGCAGTAGCGAATTTTTTCTTTCCTGCTGTTAAAAACCTGTTTGTAAACAGCCAGGCTTCTCGTGAGATCAAAGACACGCTCTACAGGCGCTTCCAGGAATGTTGTAAGATGAATGCCGGCCATAATCTTTTGTTACTGGAAAGGAACTTCACCACTTTTGCTTTCAGCAGCTTATCCCTTACTTCAATAAATATTTCACTGTCAATATCGGCGAATGGTGTTTGCACATAACCCATACCGATAGCTTTTCCAAGGCTTGGCGATTGTGTTCCCGAGGTAACTTTTCCGATCTCTTCGCCCGAGGCGGTTTTTATTTTATAATCATGTCGGGGGATGCCTTTGTCGATCATTTCAAATCCCACCAGTCTTCGTGTTACGCCTTCGGTCTTTTGTTTCTCAAATATACTGCGTGAAGGAAAATCTTTGGTGAATTTAGTGATCCATGCCAGCCCTGCTTCCAGGGGAGAGGTGGTGTCGTCGATATCATTTCCATATAAACAATAACCCATTTCGAGGCGCAATGTATCTCTGCCCCTAAGCCGATAGGTTTTAATCCATGTGGTTTTCCCTGTTCAGGTCGGCATTCCAGATCTTTTCAGCATCGTCTCCCTTGTCTTCAAAATAAATCTCGACGCCGCCGGCACCGGTGTACCCCGTTGCGCTGATCAGCACGTTATCCACGCCTGCAAATTTTCCCTTTACAAAGGTGTAATATTTAAGATTTAATATATCGACATCGGTAAGTGGCTGCAGGATCTTTGTCGCATTCGGACCCTGTATGGCCAGCAAACAGGTTTTATCCGAAATATTATGCATCTCCACATTTTTCGAATTGAACTGGCTGAGGCGGGCCCAGTCTTTCGCGATATTGGAAGCATTTACCACCAGCATGTACACTTTATTTTCTTCGATGCAGTACACGAGCAGGTCGTCGACCAGGCCGCCGCTGTCGTTGGGAAGTGAGCTGTATTGCGCTTTTCCGGCGGTCAGTTTGGACGCATCATTGGTAGTGGCGCGCTGAATAAGATCGAGCGCATTTTCTCCCTTCAGGATAAATTCGCCCATGTGGCTCACATCAAACACGCCGGCATTGGTGCGTACGGACTGATGTTCATCATTAATGCCCGAATAGGAAACAGGCATGAGGTAGCCGGCGAACTCAACCATTTTAGCGCCGAGTGCCTTGTGTTTTTCTGTAAATGCCGTGAATTTCATTGCTGCTCAGTGGTAAATTTTAAAAATGAGCAGCAAAAGTAATCATTAATCATTCACACGTTCAGCCCGGCCATCAGAATTCATAACGTATTCGTTTCCTCCATAGGACGGTACATATTCTCTCTTTCATCAAAATCATTTTCATCATTGATCTGGAAACCATTTACCCTCGATCTTACGCCGAACCAGTTATAATTACGTATTTTCTCGCTGAAGGCGATCCGTTTGCCCACGGGCACTTCAAACACCACCCATACACGCTGATTGCGGAATTTGTCTTCCCTGCTGATGTTGAAACCCCGGGGGAGTTCTACCGTGCTGTCGTGCTGGGAAATTGAAAACAATCTTTTCCGCCGAACCGATTGCTTTCTTCAGGATTACGTTTCTGCTTGATGCGGATACGATAGACATGGAAGGAAGAATCCGGGCTTTTTACCATGCTCAGACGCACCGTATTCATAAAAACAGAATATTCATTCAGGTCGTAAAAAGGAAAGTCATCTCCCTCGATATCTATTCCCAGGAACTGATGGTTATATTTTTTCCAGGCAGCACCTTCCACGTCCACGAATAGTTTATTCTTTGTCGACACCAGCACCTGCTCTTCTTTTAATGAAGTATTGCTTTTGAAATTACCGGCTATCAGGATCACGAGTATAATTCCGCAGACCAGGCCAATAATCCAAAGGGCAAGGAAGGTAAGCCCCACATAATGTTTTTTGGATCTCGCCCCCGCGATCCGGCGAATACCCCAGGTAATCAGCCCCACGAGCGGCAACATAAAAAATAAAAACAAAGTGATCCAGGCCAGCCCATTCTGAACAGGGCCCTCCAGTACAAATCCTTTCAGGGGCACAAACGCGAACCCGCCAAATACCAACACAACAAACACACTGAATAATGCGAGGGCGACCATGACGAGAATAAAGACCAGAAATGCCTTAATTACTATGCCTATTGCGTATCCCAACCCCTGCGTAGAACGCCTTACGACGGGCCCTGCATCCGCGGCAATATTTTTTATGCCCGCGGCAGCCTGCTCAGAAAACTGCCGGGCAGAGGTCTTTAATTCCGTTCCCAATTTTCCTGCCTTCGACCGCACGTTCTCGAGGTCTTCTTTTACCGTGTTGCGGATTGAATTCAGATCCACTTTTTCACCACGCATTTCGAGTCTTTCGGATGATGTTGTGGCATAAGGGACCGCGATCCAGAGAATCACATAGGTAAGGAACATAATCCATCCAAAAGAACCGGAAAGCATTCTCGGAACAAATCCCAAATCCCAGTCCCACCACAGCGAATGAAACGTGCCGGAGACCAATCCGAGCACAAACGGCAACGCAAAAATCAGCCGGGGCACCCATACCGCGATGTTGAAGTAAGACGCGATGCCCCCGGCCACACCGGCTATGATTTTCTGGTCGGGGTTGCGATATAACCGCTTGGTGATATTTGATTCCACCGACCTGGATGGCACGATGATCCAAAGCAGGATATATACCCAGAATAACGCACCGAGCAACAACACGAATATGATTCGCATAATCACGGGGTCGATGTTAAGGTAATTGGCCAGGCCGCTGCACACGCCCCCCAACACTTTGTCATCCGCGTTGCGGTAAAGGGGCCGGCGACCCTGCGGCTTATACATATTCTGTGCTTCTGCGGTATGGGTGGAAGACGAGGCTGTTGCAGAAGAAGCTTCAGCATCCTGCGCCTCGAAATCCTCGGGGCGGCCCATATCAGCGACTACAGCATTTACATCGGCATCGGTGATGCAGGTAATCCCTCTCTTTAATCGTTCGGAAAACAGCTCTGCAATGCGGCCCTCGATATCATTTACAATTTCCTCGCATCCTTCTTCATTTGCAAAATATCGTCTCAAACTTTCGATGTATTGCTTAAGCAATTCATAGGCGGTCTCTTCTATCGGGATGATCCGGCCCTGAAAGTTTATGTTGATGACCTTTTTCATTTTGATTTTATTTATTGTTCTCAGCTTTTTGTTTCGTGAGCGTCGTTACGCCATTCGACAGTTCCAGCCAGGTAGCTTCCAGCTCCCGGTAGAATTTTTCTCCGCTTTCGGTGAGGGAGAAATATTTCCGGGGAGGGCCCGAACTGCTTTCTACCCAGCGGTAAGTCAGCATATCGGCGTTTTTTAAGCGGGTGAGCAGGGGATATAATGTGCCCTCAAATATTTTGAGGTTGGCTGCCTTCATTTCATCGACGATGTCAGAGGGATAAGCCTCGCCCCTGCGAATAATGGAGAGGATACAGAATTCCAAAATCCCCTTACGCATCTGGCTTTGTGTGTTTTCAATATTCATCGATTCTGAATTATAAAAGCAAAGTTAAGACAAACGATAGTACTATGCAAAACAAAGTACCTATCTATAAATATATTTATATCTAAAACCCGTATTTACTTGATTATTAGAACTCTGCGTTTTTGGGGGTTCTTGGGAAGGCGATCACGTCGCGGATATTTGTCATCCCGGTAACGAAAAGAACGATCCTTTCGAAGCCCAGGCCGAAGCCGGCATGTGGCACGGACCCGAAGCGGCGCGTGTCGAGATACCACCAAAGCTCTTCGATGGGTACGTGCATTTCCTTCATGCGCTGTTCGAGCCTGTCGAGCCGTTCCTCCCTTTGGGAGCCGCCAACGATCTCACCGATGCCGGGGGCCAGGATGTCCATCGCGGCAACGGTTTTGCCGTCGTCGTTCTGACGCATGTAGAAAGCCTTGATGTCTTTGGGATAACCCGTAACGATCACCGGTTTTTTGAAATGCTTTTCGACAAGATAGCGTTCGTGCTCGCTCTGCATGTCGATGCCCCATTTTACATCATATTGAAACTTTTTCTTCTTATATGCGGGGGAATCGAGAAGAATATCGATCGCCTGGGTATATGTGATCCTTTCAAATTTATTATTTACCACCATCTCGAGCTTTTCGATGAGTCCCTGTTCGCTGCGCTGTTGCTGCGGAAGTTTACTTTCTTCTTTTTGCAGGCGCTGGGCCAGGAAGTCGAGGTCCTCGCGGTTATTTTCGAGCACGTAGCCGATAATATATTTTATAAACTCTTCGGCCAGGTCCATATTATCTTCGATATCATAGAAGGCCATTTCCGGCTCGATCATCCAGAATTCGGCAAGATGCCTGGCAGTGTTTGAATTTTCCGCGCGGAAAGTGGGACCGAAAGTGTAGATATCACTAAACGCCATGGCTGCGAGCTCGCCTTCGAGCTGACCACTCACCGTGAGATTAGTTGATTTTCCAAAAAAATCCTGGCTGAAATCTACGGCGCCCTTCTCATCGCGGGGCGTTTTATCAAAAGGGAGCGTCGTGACCCTGAACATCTCCCCTGCGCCCTCTGCATCACTTGCCGTGATGACGGGTGTGTGCATATATACAAATCCCTTTTCATTAAAAAACCGGTGGATCGCGAAGGCGAGGGCATGGCGCACGCGAAAAACGGCGCCGAATGTGTTCGTGCGAAACCGCAGGTGCGCTTTCTCCCTTAAAAATTCAAGACTATGCTCCTTGGGCTGCAAGGGATATTTCTCCGGATCACTATCGCCCAGCACTTCTATGGAAGAAGCTTTAAGCTCGAGCTTCTGGCCCTTGCCAAGTGAGGGAACAACGGCTCCTTTTACCTTAAGCGATGCGCCTGTCGTAATTCTTTTTAACTGCGCCTCGTCGAGCAGGCCAAGCTCTGCAACCACCTGCAGATTGGTATTGGTTGACCCATCATTCAAAGCGATGAACTGGTTATTTCTAAAAGTTCTGACCCATCCCATAACGGTTGCTTCCTGCGACCGGGGATCCCATGTCAGCAGTTCTTTAATCTTCACTCTCTTATTAAACATATTCAGCTTTTTGAATGGCTGCAAAGATAGCTTCCGCAAACAGAATTAAAAATGCCCGGCAGGCAGGGTTGAGCCCATGAAATGCATACAATCTGTCAATGAGGTAATTTCTCTCTTAAAAATCCGTAAACCCAGGTGCCCGCAATGGCGCTCAAAAGTGTAACGGAAATAACAGTTGCGCCGGTTCCTATCTGGGCAAACAGCGGGCCGGGACAGGCCCCGGTGACCGCCCAGCCAAAACCAAAGATCAGCCCGCCATAGATCTGTCCCTTATTGAACTTTTTAGGGTGCAGTTCTATCTTTTCGCCATAAATCGTTTTGACACCGAACTTCTTAATCAGCCAAACGGAAATGATCCCCACTACTACGGCGCTGCCTATTATTCCATACATATGAAAGGATTGAAGGCGAAACATTTCCTGTATACGGAACCAGCTCACTATTTCTGCTTTCACCAGCACAATGCCGAATAAAATCCCGGTAATCAGATACTTTAAATTGTGATGCCATTTATGTTTCAAATGGCTCTCGTTTATGCATATCGTGTCCAGTGAGCGAACTTCAAAATCCGTATTTGTATCCGTGACTTGCATTTATTTCAATTTAAAGAGAAAGAATAAGCGGTAAGATCAAATTGGCCATAATGAACCCGCCAGTCATAAAACATATGGTGGCTATTAATGAAGGCAGTTGCAGGTTGGACAGCCCCATAATCGCATGCCCGCTTGTGCAGCCGCCGGCATAACGGGTTCCAAACCCGACTAAGAAACCACCCGCCACCATTAATAAAAATCCTTTGAGGGTAAATAAGGATTGCCAGTTAATGATGTCCCTGGGAACTAAATTGCTGTAATCAGTGATGCCATATCCTGCAAGCTCAGCCGCCAGTTTAGGATTGACGGCAACAGGATCATGATTTGATAAAAGATTAGCCGCTATTACCCCGCCCAAAAAGATACCGGATACAAAAAAAAGATTCCACACTTCTTTTTTCCAATCATACCTGAAAAATGGAATATTGGCAGGTATACACAAAGCGCAAATATGCCGCAGCGATGAGCTGACGCCAAATGATTTATTTCCCAGGATCAACAATACCGGAACGGTCAGCCCGATTAACGGCCCTGCAACATACCAGGGCCAGGGCTGTTTAATAAGTTCTGTCATTTATGTTTTATCTGTTTGAATAAATTAAACTCCCGCTTACCTGCTATGGATACTGCAGCAGGCCGCTGTTTCAATGCTATGTTCTTCTTTTGCGGCTTCAAATGATTTGCAGCTTTCTGTTTTGCCCTTAGCCTCCAGCCACTCTTTCATTCCTCCCGAAAAATTCTTCACATTCTTAAACCCGTTTCTGGCAAGCACGGAATAAGCAATTGTCGAGCGGTCGCCGGCCTGGCAATGAATAATCACCTGTTTATCCCTGCTGATCTTATCCAAATTCGCCTCAAGGCTGCCCGCAAATACGTGGTCGGCGCCTTCGATATGCCCGGCTTCGTATTCGGTCAGTCCGCGAACATCCACTATCTGCACGTCGTCTCTGCCAATATATGTTTTAAATTCTTCAATTCCGATAACATGGGCCGTTTGCAATTCAATACCTGGATCGTCGGCATCGGAAATATATCCGTAAATATTATCCAACCCGATACGCATCAGTTTGCGGGTCAGGTCTTCTATCTGTTTGTCATCTGCCACCAGCATGAATTGTTCCTGGTAATTCAGCAGCCAGCCGCACCAGGTGGAGAAGGAGTTATTATTCTGAACATTCAGGCTGCCGGGGATAAACCCTTTGGCAAAATCCGCTTTATTGCGCGCATCAATCACTTTAATGCCCTTTTCATACGCTGAAGCAAATTGCTCTTTGGTGAGCCTGGGAGGCCTGGGCACTTCTATCAGCAACGGGCGGTTGACTTTGTTCAGGTACTTCATCATGGCAAAATACCTGGGTGGTTCGGGCTGATCTGCCAAAAGATAATCTGTAAAGCCCTGCTCGTCATCGTCATATTTAAATGCCCAGTTGCGTATTTTTTCATAGCCCACCGTAGATCCGGGCACTGCCCCCAAAGCCTTTCCGCAGGCCGAGCCTGCTCCGTGTGCGGGCCATACCTGTACGTATTCGGGCAATGCGGCAAACTTCTTCAGCGATTGAAACATCTGTTTGGCGCCCACATCTTTCGTACCGATAAACCCTGCGGCTTTTTCCAATAAATCGGGACGGCCGATATCACCCACAAATACAAAATCGCCGGTGAAGATCATTACAGGTTTATCCGTTGCAGGATGGTCCGTCAGCAAAAAGCTGATGCTCTCGGGAGTGTGTCCGGGTGTATGCAGCACCTCCAGGGTTAAATTGCCCACTTTTATCACTTCACCGTCTTTCAGGCCCCTGTGCGCAAACTGGTACTGCCAGTCTGCGCCACCTTCGTCGGAGAGATACATGACGGCACCGGTTACAGCGGCGAGTTCTCTCGAGCCGCAAAGGAAATCAGCATGAATATGCGTTTCAGCAATATGCGTGATGCGAAGATTGTTTTGCCTGGCGATATCGAGATACACATCAATATCTCTTTGCGCATCTATTACTATTGCTTCACCGGAGGCCTGGCAGCCTACTATGTAGCTGCGCTGCGCCAGACTTTTATCATATACCTGTTGAAAAAACATAGCTTCTGTTTTTAATTTACTGTTTATTTATTGAAATGAACTATC
>JBGAJL010000008.1:0-47273 GCA_044224935.1 Flavitalea sp. | reverse complement strand
ATCACAGCACCAGCAGTGGTTGAGGCTTTATACGACTGTTTCATTTTTTAATATTCCTTTTAATTCAATACGGTTTCTTTGATAATGATATATACGCCCATCAGCAACACAAACCACCCAAAAGCGGGCTTGAGCTTCTTGCCATCAATCTTTGACGATAAAAAACTGCCGATCAGGACACCTGCGATGGAAATAAAAGTTACCATCAGCAGAAAAGGCCACTGAACAGCAGTGTGGGAAAGCGAAAAAAGGAACCCTGCCAAAGAGTTTATGGAAATGATAAGCAACGAGGTTCCGACAGCAATTTTCATAGGAAGCCCCAGCAGATTGACCAGCGCAGGGATTATCAAAAATCCGCCACCGGCGCCAACCAGGCCCGTGACTGCTCCTGTAAAAATCCCTTCCATAAAAACCAACGGACGGTTGAATGCTCCTTTTCGCGGCATATCATCAGCCTGCCTGTGCTTTTTAATCATGCTGTATGAGGCAAAAATCATCAGCACCGCAAAAAGCAACATCAGCAGGATATTTTTGGTAATGATGAAACTCCCGGCCCTTAAAATCTCCTGCGGAATAGCAGGAACGATATATGCCCTCGTAAGAAAAACGGCGGCGATGGATGGGATGCCAAAGAATATCGCCATCCTGATATTTATCAATCCCTTTTTAAAGTAAGACAATGAGCCCACAGCGCTTGTGGCACCCACGATAAAAAGAGAATAGGCCGTTCCTGAAACTGCGTCCACTTTAAATAAATAGACCAATACCGGAACAGTGAGTACACTGCCTCCGCCACCTATCAGACCTAATGAAATACCAATAAAAACCGAGGCTAAATATCCTTCCATGGGTGGACAGTTGGTAATTGAGGATGTAAAAATCAGGAGAAAGATTTTGCTGTACAGCTACTTTTGTTACAGAGCTGTAATGGAGGGTTGACCATTGAGAATGATCAGGTGAGTATGTTTGTAAAACGAAATAAACCGTTAGTTGTCAGCTATCGATTTTTTATTAATTAAAATTTTATTTCTGCCAAGCTGTACGGCTCCGGCCTCTTCCAGTTGTTTCAACAGGCGCGAAACAACCACCCTTGCGGTTCCCAGCTCGTTGGCCAACTGTTCATGGGTAATGTTCAATGTGTTGCTGCCCGTCAGTTCTTTCTTTTTGTGCAGCAATGCCAATAATCTTTCGTCCACTCTTTTGAAGGCAATGGCATTTACAATTTCGAGGAGCTCTTCAAAGCGCCTGTGATACAAACGAAGTATATAATCCAGCCATTGCGGGTATTCTTTGATGAACAATGAAACCTTTTCAACAGGCAGGAACAGGATTTCCGCATCTTCTTCTACTTCAGCCTTCACCTTGCTGGTTTCATTGTGCAGGCCGCCTAAAAACGACATTATGCAGCTTTCGCCCGCTTTAATGTAATACAACAAAATTTCCCTGCCGTCTTCTTCTGTCCGGATAACCTTAAGCGCCCCTTTGGTGACGATCGGGACGGAGCGAATAGGCGCATTTTCATTGAGGATAACATTTCCTGCTTTATATTTTTTCGAGACGCCGTGCCGGCGCAGTTGCTTCACCAATTCGGGCGATGATTTAAATTCTGCTATCTGCTGTAACGCTTCCATCATGCGAAGGTAAAAATTTGCCCGGTGGGTTTAAAGCAGAGGAGTCATGAGCCTGCATACGGAATCCAGAAACCTGTTGAATACGGAGCGCCTGGCCCATTCTTCTGCAACAATTATATGGCTGTGCAATCTGTCATTGGCAAACCGCGCTTCCATCTGCGCACAGAAACCAGGATCATATACGATTGCCGATATTTCAAAATTTATATAAAAGCTGCGCATATCCATATTCACCGTACCGACAAAACCGATTTTCCCATCCACCACCATCGTTTTGGCATGTACGAACCCTTTATCGTACAGATACACTTTTATGCCCCGGGCTACCAAAGGCGTGAGATAAGAAAAGGAAGAATGCTGCACCACAAAGCTGTCTGACCTGCCCGGGATAATCAGTTCCACTTCCACGCCTGCGGCCACCGCCATTTCCAAAGCGGTCAGTATCTGGTCGGAAGGAATAAAATATGGATTGGTGATCCTGATGCTTTTTTTAGCCTGGGTGATGGCGCTTAATAAAACCTGCATATTATAAGGGCTGGCCGATGCGGGGCCGCTGGCCGCTATGCTTATATGGGCGCCATCTTCAAAAAATTTATTTTTCGGAAAATAAGCTTCCTCAAGTTCGTATTGTCTTTTTGAGACAAAGGCGAGGCTTTGGAAAAAATTAATCTGCAATCCCATCACCGCCGATCCCTCTATCATCATGTGTGTGTCACGCCAGTAGAGTTTGTGCTTGCCGTTGTTGATATACCGTTCATCCATGTTGATGCCGCCCACAAAGCCCACGGTTCCATCTATCACCACCACTTTGCGGTGATCCCGATAATTGGCTTGCGCCAGCGAAGAAAAATGAACGGGCATAAACGTATACACTTCTATGCCGCCTTTTCTCATGATCTTCGGAAGATTTCTTATTCGCTTACTTCCGCGGTCATCCACTATCACACGGACCTGCACACCTTCGGCGGATTTACGCAAGAGGATCTCTGTTAGTTTATTGCCGATATCATCTTTTGTAAAAATGTAATATTCGATATGAATATGATGCTGTGCTTTCTCCAGCGCTTCAAACAAAACGGGGAATTTTTCCTCGCCATTGGTAAGCAGGGTCACTTTGTTACCGCTGTACACAAAGGATTTGCGTTGGAAATACAATAAACGGAAAGGTTGCACCAGGTCGCCTATTTCCTTCTCTATTATTTCCAGTTCCTTTTCGGAGTACCGGAAATATTTTTTCGCATATTCATCTGCGATCTCCGAATCTTTAAAGGCTTTCTTTTCAAAAATCTTCTGTTTGCGCAGGTCCCTCCCGAAGAAAAAATAAACAATCAGCCCCAGCACCGGCAAAAAAGTCAATACCAGAATATAAGCGAGGGATTTCGCCGGGTTGCGGTTACCCATCAATATGACAAGAAACACACCGGCATAGACCAATACGAACAGGATGGCGGCAACAGGATAGTGTTTAATAAATTCTAAAATGATGCCCATCGTTTTTGCTGCTTTAACGTTTGGCCCACTCTGTAGCCTTTTTGATATAAAGAAATATCGAACCCTTCAAGCTGATGATTCACAGCCGTTTATACCATATAAACTGGAGCCGCTCTTTCAACGCTTAAAACTGAACCTCCGGCGTTGGCCCGCTGTTTTGTAAGATAACTAATATGCAGGGATTCAGCAGTCTTCCCTGTTTTTGCTTTTCATTGTTATTTTTTACAAAAATCGAAACCTCCCATCGCTTTTAAACAGGTACTTTTGCAAATTGTGTCGTCTAGAAGTATTCAAATAGCACTGGTAGGTAATCCTAACAGCGGTAAAAGCTCCCTTTTTAACACCCTCACCGGTCTCAACCAGAAGGTTGGCAATTTTCCGGGCGTAACCGTGGATAAGAAAGCGGGCACTTCCGCTATTGCGTCCAATCTCGACGCATTGGTCGTGGATCTTCCCGGAACATATAGCCTGTACCCGAGGAGAGAGGATGAATGGGTGGCCTACAGGGTGCTTATGCAGCAGGATAAAAAGGTCAGTCCCGAAATGCTTATCCTGGTGGTCGATGCCAGCAATCTCAAGCGCAACCTGCTTTTTGTTTCACAGATCATCGATCTGAAGATACCTGTGGTGGTTGCTCTAACGATGATGGATATCGCCCGGCAAAAAAATATCACCATCGACATTGCAGAGCTGGAAAGGGAACTGGGCGTTCCGGTGATCCCGGTTAACCCCAGGAAAAATAAGGGTATTTCCCAATTGAAAAAAACCATTGAATTAACAGCAAAGGACCTGTACCGTGCCCCGGTGAGGGATTTTATTGATAACGAAAGCCTCGCGGCGTCAGCTATCGGCAGCGTGAAGCAACTGGTGCCGGGGCTTAGCGACTATAGGGCGATTCATTATCTTATTAACCACGAATCGTTCCTGCTGGACGCTGCGACACAGCAGAATATTGAAAGCATCGAAGAGGCCAATCAATTCAATCACACGAAGGTCCAGGCCGAAGAGATCGTTCAGCGTTACCAGCGCATCACACATATTTTAAAACAGACCGTTTCCGAGCCCAGCACTTTACAGAAAGCTATGTTTACCGAAAAGCTCGATGATATTTTATTGCATCGGGTATGGGGATATGTTATCCTGCTCGCCGTGCTGTTCTTATTGTTTCAGAGTATTTTCTGGCTGGCGGAATACCCGATGAATTTCATCGAATGGAGCTTTGCCAAAACCGGCAGCTGGCTGGGCAATGTGCTGCCCGATAACTGGTTTTCCGATCTGTTCGTTAACGGAATTGTGGCCGGCCTCAGCGGGATACTTGTTTTTGTTCCACAGATCATGATCCTGTTTGGCTTGATCAATATCCTGGAAGACACCGGCTATATGGCGCGTATCAGCTTTTTAACGGATAAGCTTATGCGAAAAGTGGGATTGAACGGGAAAAGCGTGATGCCGATGATCAGTGGCTTTGCCTGTGCGGTGCCTGCGGTGATGAGCGCGAGGAACATCGAAAATAAAAAGGAGCGTTTGCTGACGATACTGGTTACGCCATTGATGAGCTGCAGTGCGCGCCTGCCCGTGTATACCATCCTGATCAGCCTGGTTGTTCCCAAAGTAATGTTCATGGGCTTCCTGGGATTGCAGGGGCTGGTGATGATGGCGCTTTATTTATTGGGCGTGGTCACCGCGCTGGTAGTGTCTTACATTGCCAAATGGTTCATCCATATCAATGAAAAAAGCTTTTTTATCCTGGAATTACCTGTGTACAGGTCGCCGC
Source organism: Flavitalea sp. (assembly GCA_044224935.1). GTDB lineage: Bacteria > Bacteroidota > Bacteroidia > Chitinophagales > Chitinophagaceae > Flavitalea. Next base: position 42,377 of record JBGAJL010000008.1, on the reverse strand, counting down.
GATGGAAAAATATTATCGTCAGCATGGTCAGCAAGGCTAAAATATTTGTGTTTGAAGCCGGCCGTGTGATCATGGTAATCAGCCTGATCCTTTGGGCACTGAGCAGTTTTGGACCGAAGCAAAAAATGCAGGCGGTTCATCAGCAATACGAACAACTTATATCACAGGATACGGCCCATGCCATGCATTATGAAAAATTAAAAGGTACGGCCCTGCTGGAAAATTCCTATGCGGGTATGATGGGGAAAACGATAGAGCCGGTAATCTCCCCCCTCGGCTTCGACTGGAAAATAGGTATCGCCCTTATTACCTCTTTTGCAGCACGCGAAGTGTTTGTAGGCACGATGGCCACGCTTTATAGCGTGGAAGATGAGGGCGATGACAATAATACTTTGCTGTTGCGGCAGAAAATGCAGCAGGCCACTTATCCTGATGGCCGGAAAGTGTACACGCTGGCTTCGGGTCTTTCGTTAATGATCTTTTACGTTTTTGCGATGCAATGTATGAGCACGCTTGCTATCGTAAAGCGGGAAACCAAGTCATGGAAATGGCCCGTCATCCAACTGGTGTATATGACTGCAATTGCATACGTGATGAGCTTTATCGTATATCATTTATTCAAGTAAGCCGCTCAGTTCCTCTTTCAATTGCCCCGGCGATTGAAAATGTATGGTATATATGCCCATTGATTCGGGAGCCGCCAGATTTCTTTCGTTGTCGTCGATATATATTGCCGTATGCGGATCGATAGCAAACCGGTTCAGCAGCAGCCGGTATATTTCAGGAAATGGTTTTCTTATTTTCTCTTCTCCGGATACCAGCCTCCCATCGAACCAATGAAGAAAATCGAATTTCTTCAGGGCAACGGGGAAAGTTTCGTGGCTCCAGTTGGTCAGTGCATACAATTTATATTTGCCGCTATCTTTTAATTGCTTTAAAATATCCACGGTGCCCTCGATTGGCCCGCGCATCATTTCCTGCCAGCGATCGTAATAGATACGGATATTTTTTTCCTCATGAGGAAATTGTTTAATGAGCATTTCGGTTCCTTCTCTCAGTGTGCGGTCCGCATCCTGTTCTTCGTTCCAGGCCGGCGTGCAAACTTCACGATAGAAGCGGTGAAGATCCTCTTCCCTGTCAAATATCGTTCGGTATACATAATCAGGATTCCAGTCGATCAGGACGCCGCCCAGGTCAAAAATTATCGTTTCAATTCTTTTCATACATCTATTTTAAGTCGTGGCGGCAAATGCCGTACATGACAGGTACACTATCCAAATTTAACCAGTTTTTCAACAGCCCTTTCGAGGGTCGAATCCTCTTTACCGAAGCAAAACCGTACTACTTTATCGTCTTTGACCGGGCTGTAGAATGCGGATACGGGTATAACGGTAACGCCCGCCTCTTTTGTGAGGCGAATGGCAAAATCCTTATCCGGCTCGTCGCTGATTTTTTCATAGGATGCGCAGATAAAATAACTTCCTGCCGAATTGAAAAGAGAAAATTTTGTCTGTTGCATTAATGATCTGAACAGGTCCCTTTTCTTCTGAAAAAAACCGGGCAGTGAATTATACGTGTCCGCATTCCTGATATATTCTCCCAGGCCAACCTGCATGGGAGTGTTCACACTAAAACAATTGTACTGATGCACTTTCCGGAACTCGGCGGTGAGGTCGGGCGGAGCGATGCAATAACCGATTTTCCATCCTGTGCAGTGGTACACTTTGCCAAACGAAAAACATACAAAGCTCCGACTATATAAATCGGGATACCTGAGCATACTATGGTGCGTTGCCCCATCGAAAACAATATGTTCGTACACTTCGTCACTGATAATAAAGATATTAGTGCCGGCAACGATCTTTTTCAATTCCTGTATATCCTCTTCACCGAGGATGCTTCCGGTGGGATTGTGGGGGGAATTGAGAATAATTGCTTTTGTTTTAGGCGTGACGGCCGCTTTCACTTTCGCCCAGTTTATCGAATAATCGGGTAATTCAAGGTCGATTAAAACAGGTATCGCGCTATTTACTTCCACGTTGGGAACATAGCTGTCATAATTCGGCTGCATGATGATTACCTCGTCGCCGGGGCGAAGTATAGTTGTCAGCGCGGAGTAGATCGCATACGTGCCGCCGGGCGTGACGGTAACTTCTTTATCTGCGTTTATTTCATTGTTATAAAGACGAAAGGTCTTTTCTGCGATAGCTTCGCGAAGCGGCAGCCATCCGGCCATAGGTGCATATTGGTTATAGCCCGCTTTCATCGCTTTATCAACACACGCGGTCAACTCCATATCCATTGGGTAATCGGGAAATCCCTGGCCAAGGTTGACCGCTTTATATTCGCCGGCCAATGCGCTCATGACAGTGAATATCGTGGTGCCTGTGTTGGGGAGTTTACTGTGGAAAATCATTTCGTAAACTTAAACGTTAAAACTGAAAGATGAGTTCAATTCAGTTTTCATTTAATCTCTATATTGGCAGCAGGAACGAGCGGCTCGCGGTTCAGCCGTAAATAAATCTGCGCCATCGTTACAACATCTTTCTGGCAATAATGTGCGATGCGCCCGATATTTTTTTCGTTCCAGTATACATGGCCCACCATGCTGCCGTCGATATCATCTTTCGAAGTAGGAATATCCAGTACGTGCGCCAGTAAATTAAGAGAAGTAAAATTTTTAAATTCTCCGAAGCGCCAGAGCTCCATGGTATCGAGCAGGTTCATTTCCCATGGTTTTTTACCGGCAATGCTCAGCAATGCAGGAACGCACTCATTGTTGATCACCATTCTGCGGCAGAGATACGGGAAATCGAATTCTTTTCCGTTATGTGCGCAGAGCCATTTCTGCGCACCGGCGCTGGCCCATTTGTTAAGCATTTCACAGAACCCGCTAAGTATTTTTCTCTCATCATCACCATAAAACGATTTTATGGTGAGCGATTTATTTTCACCGCTGCCCTGCATGATCCCGCAGCTGATGCAGATAATCTTTCCGAATTCGGCATAGAAGGAGGCGCGCTCGTAAATCGTTTCAGCGGTATATCCTTCTTTGGCATTTCTTAATAATCCCTCTGCCTTTCTTCCCCATAATTCTTTCCAATTATCCGGCAGCTCATCGTAGGACTGATATTGCGATACGGTTTCGATATCGAGAAATAATATGTTATTATATGGAATCATAAAAACTTATCGCCTTTTTGTCTTTTCACGTCGTTTACGAATTCTTTAATCTCCTGTTCCTTTTCTTTTTTGCACACCAGCAATACATCGCCGGTATCCACCACAATATAGTCGTGCAATCCCTGTACGATCACCAGCTTATTTTCCGGTGCGTGGATCACACAGTCGCTGGTATCCATGAGCATAGGAGTATGGCCCGAAATAGCGTTTCCGCTGTGGTCTTTCTGCAGGTTTTCGTATGAGCTGTTCCAGGTTCCAAGATCGCTCCAGCCAAAAGCCGATGGAATAACGTATACATTATCGGCTTTCTCCATTATGCCGAAGTCGATCGAGATATTTGTAGAGAACGGGTATATTTCCAGCAGGGCGGCTTCTTCATCGGCGGTGTTGAATTTTTCCTTCTGCGAAACAAACAGATCGTAAATTTCAGGAAGATATTTTTCAAATGCGAGGATAATATTTTTCACCTGCCACACGAAAATACCGGCGTTCCATAAAAATTCGCCGCTGGCAATAAATGCTTTTGCCAGTTCAACATTGGGCTTTTCGGTGAAGGTTTTCACCTTATATACGTTGGCTGTAACGGAATGCTGCTCATACTGGATGTAGCCATAGCCGGTATTCGGATAAGTGGGATTAATGCCCAGTGTAATCAGTGCGTTATGTTTCTGGGTAAATGCGAGCGCTTCGAAGCAGACTTTAGTAAATGCAATATTATCAGTGATAAGGTGATCGGCAGGAGCAACGATCAACAAAGCGTTTGGATCTTTCTGTGCCAGTTTAAAAGAAATATAAGCGATGCAGGGCGCGGTATTTTTTCTTGATGGCTCGGCGAGAATATTCTGCAGGGGCAGCATAGGCAGCTGCTTTTTTACAATATTTACATATTCATCCGAAGTGACCACGTAAATATTCTCCAGCGGTATGAATGACGAGAACCGGTCGAACGTGGTTTGAATAAGTGTTTTACCAATATTGAGGATGTCCTGGAACTGTTTTGGAAAATTGGTGCGACTCATAGGCCATAAGCGAGTGCCAATACCTCCGGCCATTATTACAACGTAGTGATGTCTGTTCATTATGCAGGGTTGAAATAATTTAAAACTAGATAAGGCCCTCCCTTACAAGGTCGTGCAAATGTATAAATCCCAGGTATTGTCGTCCGTTGGTGACAACAAGCTGGGTAATATCGTTCCTTCTCATCTGGTCCAGGGCCTCTACAGCGAGCGCCCCGGGCTTTATCGTTTTCGGATTGCTGCTCATGATGTCTTTTGCCGTAATCTTATCGAGCGGCTCATTTTTTTCGAGCATTCTTCTAAGATCGCCATCGGTAACAATGCCCGTAAGCATTGCGTTTTCATCCGTCACCGCGGTGGCCCCAAGCCGGTTGCGCGATATTTCCATGATTACCCGTTTAAGTGGATCGCTGGTTTTCACAGCGGGCTTTTCGTTGTTCAGGTAGAGATCGCTCACCCGCAGATACAGTTTTTTCCCCAGCATGCCCCCGGGGTGGTACCGGGCAAAGTCTTCGCTCCCGAATCCTTTCAGTTCCATCAGCGAAACGGCGAGGGCGTCGCCCATTACCAACTGGGCCGTGGTGCTGCTGGTAGGCGCCAGGTTATTGGGGCAGGCCTCCTGGTCGACGGTCGTGTTTAATACCACATCCGATTGCCTGCTCAGGTTGGAATTGAGGTTGCCCACCATCCCGATAATGGTATTACCAAAATTCCGGATCAGCGGGATCAGCACTTTTATTTCAGGTGAGTCGCCGCTTTTGCTTATGATCATCACTACATCCTCGGGCCGGACCATGCCGAGGTCACCGTGTATGGCATCGGCGGCATGCAAAAAAACGGAGGGCGTGCCCGTTGAATTCAGCGTGGCCACTATCTTTTGAGCGATGATGGCGCTTTTGCCGATGCCGCTGATAACCAGCCGGCCGGAGGAACCGGAAATAATTTTAACCGCTTTTTCAAAATCCTCATTGATCATCGGTTCCAGTGCAGCGATGGCTGCGGCTTCGAGTTGTATGGTTCGTAATCCGGTAAGTTTTATATCGGCCAACGTAATAGGTGTCATGTTCAGCGGCAAACCTACGCGATTCTTTGGTTTGCTGAACTTATCAAAATAAAGTAAATTCGCCCTCCTTCGCAACGCATGATGGATAACCGCATCTGCATTAAAGCCGGCCCCCAGGGAAAACACCATTTCTTCCCAGGACCTGCGCAAAGCGTTAAAAGATAATTTCGGCTTTAAGGAATTTAAAGGAAACCAGGAGGCGGTGATCCAGAACCTGCTTTCGGGAAAAGACACATTTGTGATCAAACCCACGGGTGGTGACAAAAGCCTTTGTTACCAGCTGCCCGCCATCATTAGTGAAGGAGTGGCCATTATCGTGAGCCCGCTGATCGCATTAATGAAAAACCAGGTGGACCTGGTCCGGGGTTATAACAGCAGCGACGACGTTGCCCATTTTCTCAATTCCACGCTGAATAAAAAACAGACGATGACGGTGCGGACAGACCTGCTTTCAGGACGTACCAAGATGTTATATGTGGCGCCGGAAACGCTTACCAAGCAGGAGAACCTTGATTTTTTCAGGGATCTGAAAATTTCATTTTTCGCTGTCGATGAAGCGCATTGTATTTCGGAGTGGGGCCACGATTTCCGGCCCGAATACAGAAGATTGCGGGAGATGATGGAACAGATTTCCGAATCGGCGCCGATGATTGCACTTACCGCGACGGCGACGCCCAAAGTGCAGAGTGATATTGTCAAAAACCTTGGCCTTCGGGAGCCTGAAATATTCATTTCTTCCTTTAACCGGCCGAATTTATACTATGAAATCCAGCCGAAGATCAAGAAAGAGCAGACACTGAAGAGCATCGTGAAATTCATCAGCCAGAACAAGGGCAAAACGGGCATCATCTACACCACCAACCGCAAAACTACCGAAGAGCTTGCCGAGCTTTTGCGCAAGAACGATATCAGGGCTGTGGCCTACCATGCGGGCATCGACAGCAAGCAGCGTGCAGAACGGCAGGATTTTTTTATGAACGAAGATGTACAGGTGATCGTTGCCACCATCGCTTTTGGTATGGGTATCGACAAGCCGGACATTCGCTTCGTCATTCATTATAATATTCCGAAAAGCATAGAAAATTATTACCAGGAAACAGGCCGCGCCGGCCGCGACGGGCTGGAGGGAAAATGTATTTTATATTATTCACATAAGGATGTTTCCAAACTGGAGCATCTGATGCGCGACAAGCCGCTGAGTGAACGGGAGGTGGGCGCGCAGTTAATCGGTGAAACGGTAGCTTATGCCGAGAGCGGCGTGTGCCGGAGAAAAATACTGATCAGTTATTTTGGCGAAGAATACACCGAAGAAAATTGCGGCAACTGTGATAATTGCCTGCATCCGAGGGAAAAGGTAGAAGCCAAAGACAATGTGGTGAAAGTGCTGAAAGTGCTGAAGGCCCTGGACGAGCGATTCGCCACGGATTATGTGGTTAACATATTAACCGGGCGGTTAACACCGAACATTACAATGTTCCGGCACAATGGAATTGCGGAATTTGGCATTGGGAAAAATGAACCTCCGCATTACTGGAACTCGCTGATCCGGCAGATGCTGCTGCAGGGATTGCTGAGTAAGGATATAGAGGATTATGGTATTCTGAAAACAGGCAGGAAGGGCATAGAGTTTCTGAAGAAGCCGAAATCATTCCAGATCGTATTGAACAACACATTTGATGAGGCGAATGCGGATGATGATGATGATGGCAGCGAGCCTGCGGCGGTGGCTTCCGCCGATGACAGGCTGTTCAATATGCTGAAGGAGCTCCGGCAGAAGGAATCGAAAAAACGTTCACTTCCGCCGTTTGTGATCTTTCTTGAATCTTCGCTGCAGGATATGGCCACGATGTATCCTACTACTACAGCGGAGCTGGAGAAATGCCAGGGTGTAAGCAAGGGAAAGGCGGCACGCTATGGCAAGCCTTTTGTGGATCTGATTGCGGCGTACGTGGAAGAGCACAACATTGAGCGTCCCGATGATTTCGTGATGAAGACGGTGGCCAATAAGAGCGTGAACAAGGTGTATATCATACAGCAGGTAGATAAAAAGATACCGCTGGAAACAATTGCCCGTAACAAAGATCTGCGGCTGGATTCATTGCTGGAAGACATGGAGACGATCGCGGCCAGCGGCACGCGTTTAAACCTTGATTACGCTATCGATGAGATGCTGGATGAGTATGAGCAGGAGGATATTCTGGAATATTTCAAAGGCTGTGAGACCTCGAGCCTGCAGGTGGCGCAGGAGGAGTTGTCGGAAGGCAATTTCACATGGGAGCAGCTGAAGATTATGCGGATCAAGTTTTTGAGCGTGTATGGCAACTAGGATAAGCTGTCTTCAGGCGTCGAAAATTACTTTTAAATAACAGGGAGAACCCCTATTTTTGCAGCCCGCTAAGGGCGGGTTGTGTATGGCGCGGGTTTTATGCGTCCGGAGCGATGAGAAGGTGCGGTAGCTCAGTCGGTAGAGCAAAGGACTGAAAATCCTTGTGTCGGCGGTTCGATCCCGCCCCACACCACGAAGAAAATCAAGCGATTATGACGAAATGTTGTAGTCGCTTTTTTCTTTGGTACAACATTAGGCATGACGAGGTTTGACCTCGTGAACTATGTTGTTAATCTATGAACACAATCTTTACGGCTATGTGATAAGGTATTGAAGACTTTGTATTAAATATCCATTTTTATGAGTTCCCTATCTAATTCCAGAGTTTAAATTCATGGTGATGCCAGTAATCACAGGGACCGGGTCTTTCTTTTTAGCTGATAATATTGAAAGCGGATGGTATCGTAGAATAAAGCAATAAGCACGCATGCTGCCGCACAAAGAAGAGTTTTAAACTTAATATATTGAAACAGATAGCCACCAATTATACAGCCAAGGAAAAAGCAGGATATAATCGCTATTTTTAAATTTATGTTTCTTTTGAGGTTCAGATATTCTTCCCGTTTTTTATAAAAAATCAATTGGGATAACTCAATACCAAGATCGGTGAATAAGCCTGTCAAATGGGTTGTTCTTACAACGGATTGTGAAACTTTTGTCACCAAAGAGTTCTGCAGACCCATCGCAAAAAGCAACGCACAGCCTATTGTTTGAGAGTTGAACGTTGGTAAAACCGACGGCTCGGGCCAAAACGCTACAAAAGACAGAATAATTACCTCCATTACCATAGGTATAATAAAGGAAATATTGGGTTTCAGCCGCAGCGTTACTTCGATTAAAAGATTCGATACAAATGCACCCAGTAGAAATGCAAGTATAAAAGCCAGGTAAAGAAAAGCCAGCTTATAATTTCTAATAAATAACTGTTCGGAAAAATAAGCGAAGTGCCCTGTTACATTTGTCGTGAGCGTTTTTATTGCAAGAACCCCGGTAATATTCACCAGTCCCGCAACAAATGAAAGCAATGAGGCCAGTTTAATGTTATGATTATAGGTTCTGTTTTTGCCATGATGTCGAAACATATCAATACCCTTCTTGAATAAGCATAAATATTAAATGATGAAATGCCAGTCCCCCCTTACCAACACCGCTTATATTTAAATGATTATTGGCGACAGGTGACCCCAAATGCTTTCTGACAGTATTCCGGTCAGCATTTGATATGGACATGATTTCTCTAACGGCAACGAACCTCCGTGAGATAGCCAGTCTCAGAATTTGCAGGGATAATTCGGGCAGCAGACCCATCAAAAGACTTTCTCTTGCTAATTTTTCTACTCGTTGTTTCAATACTTTTAAGAAAACGATACCCAAGGCTGCCAGTTATTCATAAATTTAACCATAAATGTCCATATCCGGCATACCTCTTACTTTTGCCTTATTGGTAAAATGATTCCAAATATTGAACAGGCAGAACGCTCATCAGGATATATGATGGGCGATTAAATGGATGTTGTGCAGAATGGCCGGACAAATGGATTGCCCCGCCGAAACTGTAATCCTTCAGGATAAAAAATGCCCCACCATAGGTGGGGAAAACAGATTATATGCTATCGCCGTAAAATACCCGGCGGGATATAAACCCGAGGCCCGGTTTTCTTCAGATATCAACACTGTTCAGAACTCCTATGACCAGTGTGACGGATTAAACAAAACTTGGTCCGCCTGCCTTTCTTAAGGCAGTGGAGAGGCGCTGTACGAATTTTTCAGCATGCCCTTTCGACATAAATGAAATTTTGTGGTGCGGCTTGTCAAAATCATCGATATCTATAATTACGACTTTCATCTGGCTGTCTCCATGTTTGTGGTTTGAAGTAAGCGCCTCCCATCGAATGCCGGTAACCTGGTTGACATTGTATGTTTTATTCTTGATTGTTATGGTTTTATTGCCAAAATTCACATCTACGCCAGACTGTTTGAATTCGTTATCATTGGCCGCATATTTTTTCCCTTTTAAGTAAATACGGCCATAAATAATAATTGCAGCGATAATAATAAAAATTATAAATTTTTCCATACTTGTTCTGTTTTAGCGTTTAGCGGGTAGTTAATTATTTTGATTTCCTGCTGTTTTACAGCACTCTCTCCAGCGTTACGATGAATTTTAACGTAGAACGGCATCAATGCTATTTTCCCTGGGTTTATTCAATCTTTACAGAGTATACAATAGCCTCCATACTCTGAAACAATATTTTTTTGGCCTTTTTCCCACTCAGATCCAGGGTAATAGTGGCGTTATCGCCGTCATTGCTGGCTTCCGTTGTGTTAGCAATCACATTGTTTCCATCACAGGCTGAAAGATTCGGGCAACAATTATTAAAAAACTTCACCGTTACCTTATGAATGGCCGGAAGCCCGCTGACATCCGCAATAAGTGTATTAAAATCCAAGGATGCCAGTTCAATAAAGCCGTTCGCATCAACAATAATTGTTGCACCGTCAGGGTCAACACAATTTTGCCATCCCCCGCCCACAAAGCCATTTGCCCCGCTAAAAGTGACAGGGCCAGCCTTAAAGCTTTTTTTGTCTGTTGCCAGCGTCACATTTTTCAAATTTATTTCCCCGGGAAGTTGGTTGTCGCCATTTTTATCGTCATTTTTTGTGCAACCTGTAAAAATCAGCAGCCCGATTATCGCTGCATTCAATAGTCTGATTGTCATATGCTGTGTTTAATGATTTACATCCTTCTTGATCAGGCGGTTTTCATTAGATCAATGGAAAATAAAATAAACGGTGGCCAATACATCTCCTATGCCAACAACTGCGGAAAGTTGTTGAGGCACCTGAAACAGTAGGGCAGTATTACAATAGGCTTAATAGCCATTGCCCACTTGTTATCATCACCCGGATCAAAAAAAATCAGGAAATTATTGCACCAGCGTAAACCCTGCCCAGTAATAAGGCGCGTATTTTTTGCGCATGGCCTGCTGCGTATTGAAAAACGCCTGGCGGATGGTTTTGCCACTCAACCAGTGCGCGTAAAAAGTTTCCATAAATTCAGCCGTTTCTTTATCCGGCACCTGCCAGAGGCTGGCCATTATATAGTTCACTCCTGCCAGCTTAAAGGCTCTTTGCAGGCCAAATACACCTTCGCTGCCTTCAATTTTTCCCAATCCGGTTTCGCAGGCCGACAGGACAGCCAGTTGCGTATGCGGCAGTTGTACGCCGCTTATTTCCAGGCCGGTTAATATACCGTCATCCTCGCCTGATCCGGCTTTGCCTTTCCAGCCTTTATTGCCGCCAGCCATTACCAGCCCGCAACGCAGCAAGGGATTATCTGATTCCTTAAAAGGTGCGCCGGCATTGCTTCCCAGCACCGCATCCGGCAATGCAAAACCATGTGTGGCAAAATGAATGACTTCAGGCGAGTTATCGTCACCCAGGTTTCTGAAAGCCGCTTCCGTGGCATTATCGCCCGTAAATGCAATGGACCGTTTTTGTAGAGCCTCTGCATCTTTTTTTATGGCCCTAATTTCTGTTAAGGTGTTCGGCAAAAAACAAAAGGAATCCAGGTCAGCGCCCCGGTTCCGGAGATATGCATAAAGACCCGGCGACGACGAAGCGTGAATGTCTGCATGCTGCCGGTTATAGTTGATGCCGCCAAACATAGCAATCGAAACGGGAGCAGGTGGATGAGCCTCCTGCAAAGCCACCTTCCGCGTGGAGATAAGTTGTACAAGATGATATCGATCGCAAAGCAGCGCATCTTTTTTATAGGGAATAGCAGCAAAAGCCACCCGGTGCAGCATACCGGCAGGTGAAAAATATACCGTTTGGGTATGGGTGAGATAAGGCTCCAGTGGCTGCCACAGCAGTTGATATAAAACATTCGTGGCATTTTGTATATATGTTACCGGTTTCTTCCCCCTGCTTTTGAGGGCAGCTTTGTAAGGAAACTTCTTCATCGCTGCAATCAATTGCTTTTCTTCACACAACATAATAAACTGAGGCGCCGGGTCACCGGAGCGAAGCAGCAAAGCCGCATAATAAACCGTATCGGCCCTGGAATTTTGTTTACCGGTAAATTTTACAAACTCAATAGCCGTTTCATTGGGTTGCAAATGGTTTTGCACATCCTGCCAGGTAATGGCAAGCTTTTCTTTCATATTCCTGTAATCCGCGGACCGGCGCAAGACATCTTTCTCCTGCCGGTTCAATGCCGTGGCAACAGAATCCATATTGATGTTTCTTTGTGCCACAGGCGTCAGTGACAGGCTCATATACAGCGATCTTTGCTGTTGATAATTTCTCCATAATGCAGCCAACTCGCCGTCCTTCGACTGGGCCATGCTGTGATACAACGCCCTGGTATTTTGTAAACCGATGCCACCCGCAAGCAATCTGCTGTTGTAAGCGGCAGCAGCAATAACCGGGCTTTTGTAGTTCTTTAAAAACAGGAAAGGTTTGTCAGCAACCTCTTCCATTCCTTTTAAATAATCCAGTAATTCTGTTTCTGATAAAAAATCCAATTTTTTCAGCAGCAGCTCATTTTCCGCGATCATTGCTTCTTTTAAGTAGATAGCCGCTTTGGCGGAATCATCGGCATATAACAATTCCACCATATCATGAAGCACTTTCAGGCGGCCTGAATGCAATGCCAATCCTCCTTTATTGTAAATAGCCAGGCATTTTTGAAATAAAGGCTCCGCCAGCCATTTTCTGCCGGTCAAAACATAAAGCCTGGCCAAATTATTACCACACATAGTATAGAGGGGTGATTCTTCTCCTCCATTTTCAGCAACAATTTCCATAGCCGCGTCCAGGTATTTTTCAGCCACATCATATTTTCTCATTTCTGTATTTACGATGCCTATACGCCGTAAAAGATAAACACTACCGACAGCTTTTTTGCCCAGCCTCTGCTCATTAATCCCCAATGCTGTCCTGTATATCGAATCGGCTTTCTCAAAGTCATGGTTGCGCTGGTATACATCTGCTAACGAGCCGATAGCATAAACATATTTATAACTATTTTCTCCATATATATTCTTATATATCTCGTATATCTGCATTTCCGTTGCTTCCTGCTTTGTATAAAATCCCATTTTGTTATACAGCCTGGCTAGCTTTTCCAAAACGGAAACGTAGTCATTCATATCAACAGGTTCGCGGAGCGCTATTTCACGTGCACTCAGGCATAATTCCTCCGCTTTATTTAAGTTGCCGGTAGTGATGTAAAAATTCGCATACATAGTTAAACATCGTATGTATTGTTTTTTGTTAGTGTTTTCCATCTTCTTCAAAATAGCGATTGCCTTTTGATACATTGCTCCGGCTTCCTGGTATTTCCATAATTCCCAATGCATTGTTGCAATGTTTACAAGAAGAGCTCCATATCGTACGCTGGTGTCGCCATATCGTTTTTCTGCACCCCTGGCAGCTTTTGTATAATAAACCAGGGCGCTATCAAATTGTACAAGGCTGTAATAAATACCGGCTAAGCGACTTGCGGCAGCTATATAGAGGGAATCTTCATTACTGATATATTTTACCGTTTCAAAATTCTTCTTTGCAAAAGGCAGGGCCCTGGCAATCTGGCCCTGCCGGTCGTAATAGAGTGCAGAATCTATCTCGTTCTGATCCTGCGCAAGTACCTGCAGGCAAAAAAAGATCCCGATAAATGCAAAAAAATATTTCATGAAGTACGCTTAGGGGATGAAGGGTCATTTTTTCAGCGAGTCCAGTATTTTCTCCGCGTTTTTTACTAAAATAATATTTTCTTTACTATTAACAATATGCCTATACAACTCAGCCGCTTTTTCCACATTGTTTTCTTTCAAATAAGCTAAAGCCAGGTACCACCGCGTTTTGTCCCGTTGCTCTTTGCCCGGCCGATTGTTTAGTACCCAACTTAAGTTTATTATAGCCTCCTTAGTATTATTGGTTTGTAAAAAAGCCAATCCCTTGTAATAATGTCCCAGTTGCAAAATATTTTCTTTGTGGCTTATTTCATTGGTTCCACGGGTTTGAGGGATGTCATTTAAATTTAGTTGTTGCAGCGTGGTGTAATTACCGGATTCATAATCCATCAATGCTTCCGCCAAATAAAGGGGATAGTTTTCGGGCAATGTATCTTTTTTGAAATATTGTTTGAACAACAGGGCCAGGTCAACCCTCTTACTGCTGTCTTTTGCCGGCGAGGTCACTGTTGCCTGGAGCGGATTGTTGCTTTTTTGTGCAGTGTCAATGTTTTTTCCATTGGCGATATCCGGAGTTTTTCCAGTTTTTTGCCAGAATAGGGTAAAGAGCATGAACGCTATGATAACGGCAGCGGCAATGGCCAGCCCTATTCGCCTACCCGTCGTTTTACCAGAAACTGTCCGGACTGCCGCGCGCTCATTTACGGATGTGTCGCCAGGCAGGCTGGTTATGTTTCGTGCGGCAAAATCATTTCTCAACGATTGTTCGAAATCGAGCTGATCACGCATGTCAGGATTAGAGGTCAGCTCTTCCTCGAACGCCTTCATTTCTGCCTGCTGCATTTCTGCGTCCAGGAAACGGATAATTTTTTCGTATTGTTCGGTTGTGATGCCCATATCGGAAATTTAGATATCCATATCCTCCACCAGTTTACGCAATCTTTGCATGCACCTGTAAATGCGGTTGGTGGCTGAGGCCACTGTAATAGCCAAAAGTCCTGCAATCTCATCATTTGATTTTTCTTCTATGTGCCTCCATTGGATAATCTGCCTGTCGGCAGCGTCCATTTTTGCCAGGGCGCGCATAAAATGCCTTTGCCTGTTTTCACTTATCTCGTTTTCTGTTTCCCCGGCACTGTATCCTGTTTCGCCTGACAAAAGCAGTTCCAGCTTTTTATTTTTTTCGGCCAGCCGCTTTTCATTTTTCAGATAACTCAACAATATGTTCCTGCAATAATGAAACAATACCGTTTTCACGCTGGCATTGCTTTGATAGAGTTCATTACGGCTGGCCGCTTCTGTCAATTTCAGCACACCATCCGTAAAAGAATTATTAGCAGCAAATTCAATCATATCGGCAGGATAGCGATGGTAAGTGATTTTAGTCCACTCCACAAACAGGGACTGATAGCTGGAATAAAGACAGGAGATGATTTGATCGCATATATTCCGGCGGTTATTTTTAAAAGCAAAGGAAATGGTCTCTATATTTAACAACTGCTGGCAGGCTGTACCCTTCATTGATTTTCGAGTCTGTTATAATTAAATTCACTGACTGTATTTATCCAATTCCCACTCCGTTCAGGAAAAGATCCTGCGGAGATTCCTGAATGGGGTGGCGCAGCGGAAAGAAAGATTATTTTTTCGCGATCCGGTACAGCCGTCCGTCGTCGGTGATGGCATACAGGGCGCCGTCCTTTCCCTGGGTGATATCGCGGAAGCGCTGTTTTTCATCGCTGAGCAGGTTCTCTTCGCCGGTGACCTTATCATTCTTTATGACCAGCCGCGTGATGTGCTGGCTGCTGAGGCAGGCAATGAACAGGTTTCCCTTCCACTCGGGCATATTGTCGCCATTGTAAAAGGTCGATCCGCTGGGCGATACGACCGGGTCCCAATAATACACGGGCTGTTCCAGGCCTTCTTTCTGCTGGATGCTGTCGCCCACTTTTTTGCCACTGTATTCAATTCCATAGGTGATGGTGGCCCAGCCATAATTCTTGCCCGGCCGGATAAGGTTCACTTCATCGCCGCCCCGGGGGCCAAATTCATCTTCCCATAATTCCTGCGTTTCGGGATTGATGGCCAGTCCCTGTACGTTGCGGTGACCCCAGGAGTAGATCTCGGGCTTAGCCCCGTCGGTGTGTTCGAATGGATTGCCAGGGGCCGGCTTTCCGTCTTTAGTCAATCGCAGCACCTTGCCGAGTGCAGAGTTCAGTTGCTGTGCCTGTGGCCTGGTGCGCAGGTCGGAGCGCTCGCCTGTGCTCAGGAATAGGTTACCGTCCCTGGCGAACACGACGCGCCCGCCATAATGCAGGCCACTATTAAAAGCGGGCAGCGCCCGGTAGATTACAGTAGCGTTCTCGATTTTCTTTTCGTCGGCCGAGAGCTTTCCCTTGCCCAGCGCCGTGCAATCCCCCTTGGGATCGGGGGCGGAAAAGGCCCAGTACACGATACGGTTAGTGGCAAAGTCGGGGTCGAGAGCCAGACCCAGAAGGCCACCCTGGTTGGTGAAATTTATTTTGGGCAGCCCTGTAATGGGTTCGCTCACCGCTCCTTCAGGGGTAACGATGCGCATATCGTTATTTTCTCTTTCAGTGATCAGGAACCTGCCGTCAGGTAGAGTGGCGATGCCCCAGGGCAATTTCAGTTCTTTGGTCAGTATGGTACCGGCATATGGGGTTGTTGTTTTTACCGCACCGATACGGGTCTGGCCCGGGAATGCGGGTTTGTAGTCGCTGTTGGGTGCTTCCTGTGGCACCGGTGCCGATGCCGGTGCAGTGGTATCTGTAGATGTTGTAGCTGGTGCAGATGTGCTCCGGCTATTGCAAAAGGAGAAAAAAACTGTTGCACCGATAAAAAATGCGGGGAGAATCTTTTTCATCCTATTAAATTACGACAGTTGGGGATTATTTATTTTTAATTTTCAAAAGGAATTGGCTTTCTATATTACCTATTGATGATATTCATCGTCTGTTACTTCATTTAACCAACCCGTTTCGCCTTTCTCCCGTCCTGTTATGGCAACCTGAACAAAGGCAGTATCTATACTTGCCCCGTGCCAATGCGGAATATTGGGTGGGCATTTTATCGCATCGCCTTTGCGAAGTATCTGTTTCGGTTTTCCTTTTTCCTGATAGTAACCTACGCCGTCAATCGCTAACAATATCTGTCCTGCCGGATGTGTATGCCATTTACTCCTTGCTCCCGGTTCAAAGGTTACATTGCCTACAGAAATAGAATTAAGGCTATCGGCCTCTATCAGTGATTGCAGGTAGGCAGTTCCCGTAAAATTGGTATTGGTTATTTTTTTGCCCTGCGGAAATACAAGATCGCTTTGCTTTTTTATTGCTTCCATTTTCTGATTGTTATGGCACGCCACAAATAGGGTAATTACAAGCGGCAGGATATACTTAAACTTATTTTTCATCATTATTCAATTTTTATAAGTTAGCCTTATAGAACACCAACAACTTATTCAATTCCTGCGATACATACTCAGGCTTCCAGTAAGTTTCTATATGGGTAGCTCCCTTGATTAAAAACAACTCCTTATTCTTTGCATTGATGGCTTTGTTAAACGCATCGGCTGTCATATAGTAGCTATCCGCTTTGTCGCCTGCCATCATCAGTAAAGGTTGGTTAATCAATTCAATCTGGTCGGTAGCATCCCAGGCCATCAGGTCAATTAAGCTGCTCGCGGTGTACGTACCGCCGGAATTGGGAAAAGCACCTGAATTGGGATGTGCATAGGTACGCTCGTAATAGACAGCCCCCGCACGATACATTTCAAACGGCATTGCGGCGATTTGCTCATCTGTTGCTGCTGCACCTCCGCCAATATATTTTATCTCACCACCTGCTGCTTCCAATGCTCTTGCTTCAGATGCCTGTTTCAACCTTTCCTGAATGGTTGCAAATTGTGCGTTCATAAAACCGTTACGTCTTACCATACCGGAGTTGAACATACTTAATGTAGCTATTGCTTTGAACCTTTTATCGGTTTGTACGGCTTTTATTGTATAGCCACCACCACCACAGATACCCAACACGCCAAGCCTGTTTTTATCTACACCTTTGTATTGGGTAATAAAGTCTGCCATTCCGTGAATGTCCTCAACACGGTTTTGAGGCTTGTCCACATTGCGGGGCTTTCCGCCACTCGCACCCTGATAGGTAGCATCTGCCGCAATGGTAATATATCCCTGCTCTGCCAATCGTTGTGCAAACAATCCTGCAACCTGCTCTTTAACGCCACCGTTCGGATGTGCTACCGCTACTGCCGGGTATTTTTTTGTAGCATCGTAATTTGGCGGTGTGTAAACATTGGCGGCAATATCTATCCCATTCACTTTGTAGGTAACGGGGTGGATGTTCACTTCATTTTTTTCATTTTTGATGATAGCTCCGTCATATACCAAAGTCCAGGGATTTTGTTCGTATTTATTTTGAGAAGATTGCGCATTTGCCATATTTGTAAATATTATTATTGTTAATGTGATTATTAACGATATTTTTTTCATTGTCATAATTATTTAATGGTGACTATTATTTATCCAGTCCTTTTTCTTTCAGCCAATCCGCCATCAGGTTGGCAACCTGTATATTGTTCAGGTCAGACATTAAAAAGTGCGTATTGCCATTGATACCTATTTCGGGCAGATGCACCACTTTGGCATCGCCGCCGTGTTTATTGACTACGGCGGCCCAAGCGCTTGCCATTTCCAATCCCGAACGCCAATGGTCTTTGTTCCATATGGTAGTCGGCTCTTCGGCGATGTTATCGCCATAATAAATAACGATAGGTTTTTGCGTCAGCCTCTCAAAATCAGCTAAGGGCATTTCCACACCGCTTAATGCACCGAAAAGCCCCGTTGAGTTGATAGGCTGTGGCAATTCTCCCTTTGGAAACACGAAACCGCTATAAGGTTCGTAAGCCACGACCGCTTTAACGTTGTCATTTTTTATAGCCGTGAGCCAACCCACTCCACAACCCTGTGAGTGCGTAATCAAAATACCACCGCCAATTTTGTCGAATAATTGTGATACGGCATCCGTGATTACATTGGCGTCAAAAGCACCTGTATTGGGGGTCATTTGCCTGTAAAACTGTTCCAATGAGGCTTCGTCTTTGGGGAACTGCACATTTGGGAAATAATCGGGATAATTACCAATCCTGAATTGGGTGAACCAAAACTGTTCGTCCGCAGTGGGCTTAACCGTTGCTTCAACGGTGCTTTTACCCGCTTCGCCACGTCGTGGCTGGTCAAGCAGATATATGCCAAAACTCTTTCTTAAAAAGATGTTTTGAAAACCCTCACGTCCATCGGGCGTGGTTTCCCATGTTTTTTTTGACTGACCTGCTCCGTGTAAGAATACTAACGGGTACTTATGTGCCTTTGGCGGAACCTGATAGAAAACATAAGCGTGGTCGCCGTGAAAGGTTTGCCCGTCAGGTTTCAACGCATTGGCTACCTCAAAATTTCCTGGTTGGGTAAATTTTGTGCCGCCTACTGCAAAACTTCCTTGTGTTTCAATAACCATTGGGTTTTGTTTGTTTTTGAATTTCTTATTTTGTCCATTTACACCTGTTGCAATAGCTACCGCTGTTAGTAAAAGTGTTATCTGTTTCATATTGTATGATTATTTACGGCTTTTAAGCACCCCGTCCAAAACTTTCTGTACTGCTTTTGCTTCCTTTTTGCCAATGGTTGATTTGATGATTTTTACAAATCCCTGTAACTGTTCGGGCGTCAAGCCTACATTCAGACAAATGGTTAAATGCGAACGTAGCATAGGTTCCGCACTGCCAATGGTCGCTATTACGGAAACGGTTACTAGCTCTCTTTGAACATAGTTTAATACATCTCTTTCAAAAATGTCTGCAAACAGATGTTCTTTTAAAAAGATGTCTATTATCGGCGCAAATGCTAAGTAGCCATTAAGCGTGTCGGACTGCGATGTTTGGGTCAATTCGCCTAAAATATTTTTGCCACGTTCATATTTGCTGCCAGTTTCATCAATGGGCGAAGCATTGTCGCCCACGTTATCGTTAATGCCTTTTTCTTTGCGTTCGTCAAGTACCTGCATAAAAGTTTGTAGCCCTCTGATACTGCGAGGAAATCCACAATAAGCATACAAGTGTACCAATACTTCTTTTATTTCATTAATGGTTAATCCTGCTTCAAGCCCTGTGCTAAATTCTGTTTCCAGTTTATCCAAATCGCCTTTCGCCGTCAATGCAGAAATGGCTATAACGCTTTGTTCTTTTACGTTTAAATTCTTATTGGTTATTGTCATTTGCTGTGCTTTTATATGATTTGTAAACAATGAAAAACAAACAACGATTGTTACGATACCTATTACTCTCATTTTCTGGTATTTGGCCTACAAATTTCTGTCGATAAAACGAGGGTATCCCTATACCGATTACGGTTTTACTTACCAATATTACTGATTGGGCTCTGCGGCGTGAAACAAGGGAAATGATTTTGTAAATTTGTCTTATCCAATTAAACCAGTCGAGGAATGGATGATATTATCAGCTTCAATAGCATAAAAGAATATAATGCTTTTAATAACAATGAAACCCTGCACCCATTGGTAAGCGTGGTTAATTTGAACAAAGCCCATCCGAGAAAACTCAGACGCCTTCGTTATGGATTTTATACTGTCTTCCTGAAACAAATTTATTGTGGTGATTTGCGTTATGGATTGAGTAATTACGATTATGAGGAAGGCACGTTGATTTTTCTTGCTCCGCAACAGGTTATCGGTGAAAACAAAGAGGATTACTATCAGCCACAAGGCATTGCATTGGTGTTCCATCCCGATTTGATAACAGGCACTCCGCTTGGCAAAAGTATAGGCGATTATCGGTTTTTCTCCTATGCTGTTAATGAAGCGCTGCATTTGTCGGAACAGGAAAGAAAAATTGTTATGGATTGTTTCTCCAAAATTGAATATGAACTGCAACACGCTATTGATAGGCATAGCAGGCAACTGATTGTATCAAATATTGAGTTGCTTTTGAATTACTGTACCCGGTTTTATGACCGCCAATTTATCACAAGGGATAATGTCAATAAAGGAATTTTAGAACGGTTTGAGAAACTTATGGATAATTATTTTTCTTCTGATAAACCGCAAAATACAGGCCTGCTATCTGTTTCGTGGTGTGCTGGTGAACTACATTTATCCACCAATTATTTTGGCGATTTAATCAAAAAAGAAACTGGTATATCCGCACAAGAGTATATCCAATCTAAAGTAATCAGTATCGCCAAGGAACGGATTCTTGGCGTTGATAAATCCATCAGCGAAATAGCATACGATTTGGGGTTTAAATATCCGCAACACCTCACCCGGCTTTTCAAACAGAAAACTGGCCTAACACCTAATCAGTACAGGAATAGACTTTTAATATTCTCATCCGAAAATAATCTTTGATCACGAGTAGGCTAAATAGATCACTGGTGATCCGGTAAGCATTTTGAACATAAGTGCGTAGATATTCTGTTTGCATTTAAATAGGGAGATTTATTTACAGCCGGCATTTCAGTGAACCCTACTGATAAGCCGTGTATCCCGGATTCCATTTGTTTTATTCTGAGCGGGGTCGCAAAAGCTGATCACTCCTCTTTCTTCATAAACATTTACACCCGCTTTTCTAAAAACGGTATAAACATCCTGCACCGGCGCCCTGTAACAGATGGAGGCGCTGATGCGAAGATCTTCGGGGATGCAGTTCATATTTTCAATAGTGAAACCATACCAGCGGCTCATCTCTGCAGCAAACGACCGCAGCTTTATACGAGAATACCTGCGCTGGGGATTCATCCACATTAATTCCTGTTCGGTATCCCGGTGCCTCATAACCGCCATCGTATCGCGGCAGTGATTATCCGATTGCACAAATTCAACATAATAACCCTTGTCTCCCCGGCAACAAAGCGTTACGCTTTTTCCCATCTCATTACACAATTGGAGCTGTCCCCGGATAACGGTGGCCGTTGTGAACCGTTCGGAGGCGCTTATGTTGAAAGCCGCGTTGCTCGCACAGACCATTGCATCGGCCGTTTTTATTGTAATAGGTTTGCGATGACCGGCTATCATTTCTATACAGGCTTCTCCACCGAGCTCAATTGTTGGCAAGGTATCGGTGTAATCACCCGAAACCGGTAACCGGACACAAGAGGATGCATTCAATCGTATGCAGGTTTTATCTGGCAACAGCACGAGGTATTGCTGGCCGGGTTTGGTGCTCACCTGCAGGATTGCAGCTTCATTGCTGTCAGTAGAACCGGGTGATGGAGTTGAATGTATCTCCAGGGTGCCCGGAATGTTTTGCAGAACCGTTATGTTTCCTGCTGTAGCTATAATGCCCTTAGTAGCACTGTCAATTCTCAACAGGCTGTTTTTACCGAGCGCAAGCTGGCAATAAAATATAGCGGTGGGAATTTTTTCATGAAGATTTTCACCGGCGCAGGCAGCTCCGGTCATCCGTTCATTACCCATTTTCATAATCATAAAAAGGATACCTGCCAGTAAAACCATGGTTGCAATAATTACTGCCACCCGGTTACGCGTCCGCCAATGGGAGGACGCTTCATGCTGATTGATCTGCTCAAACAGTTCTGCTGACCGTGTTGTTTCTTCAGCAATTTCTTCCTCTGTTACTGTCTTTGCCGATTCCTCCAGTATCTCCGCGGTCATGCTGATTATTTCCTGGTCGGTGTAAATATAACGGGCAGCTGCCCATCTTGCCAGTTCTATTGGAGTGGCAGTTCCTTCCAGGTATTTTCTCAGAAGTTCCTTAACGTATTCGGGCCTTTGTATCATCCTGTATGCTTAAAGATGATTAAATAAATATGCCATGAATGATCCGGCTTAATTGCTTTCTGATTTTTCTTATGGCGCTGTTCAACTGGGTACGAATGGTATTTTCAGAAGTATGGAAATGACGGGAAATCTCGCGGCTGGACCACCCGTTTTGCAGAAACAAATCAAACACCTGTTTTTCTTTAGGTGGCAACAGTTCTTTGGCTTTGTCAATAATCATTATAAGGTCTTTATATTCTGCCGTTGCATCAATGGAAGTGACGAACAGCAATAGTCGCATCCGGTTGCGCAGCATTGCCTGGTATGTCTTTTCATCCCGCAACTTATTCAGGATCTTACGATGCGTCACAACGACCATCCAATTGTAAGGATGATGCATGGCCGCAGCCTTTTGCCTGTTCTGCCATAGTATAAACATGGTTTCGTTAAAAATTTCATTTGCAATTTGATGATCCGTGACATACATCTGGATATAGGCCATCAGCCGTTGCCGGTATAGCTGTATAATTCCCGCCAATGCCTGCTGTGAGCCCAATCGTAATTGTTCGAACAGGCTGGCGGCCGTTTTTTCTTTCCTGGGATCTTGATTCATGGGAAGGTTCGATGGTTTATCAGATTTAATAATCAGGCATAGACAGGCAACAAAAAGTTCAGAAAAAAACTGAAAATGACTAATCAAA
Organism: Flavitalea sp.; assembly: GCA_044224935.1. Lineage (GTDB taxonomy): Bacteria > Bacteroidota > Bacteroidia > Chitinophagales > Chitinophagaceae > Flavitalea. The sequence continues at coordinate 19,512 of JBGAJL010000008.1, read as the reverse complement.
AAGTCCGCGTTGCGTGTCTTTAATATGAAGAGTGTGATAACAGAAATAATAGCAGTACCCGTAAGATACAACAACAAAGGCCGGCAAGCAAACGAACCGCAGTAAATATTTTATTGGTATACTCAAATACCGATAGATGCTTCTATTGAAAATAATGAGCGGTTACATATGGCCGTAAAGGGAAAGGAATAAGAGGCCGGGCTTTATATCATTTATCGCCTGATGGAAAAGAGGATGAGTAATCGTCCCTGCAATCTTTTGCCATACAACAAAAACAAGTGGCGGTGTCATGAAAGGTCGATTGATTATAGAGATAATTTCTTTTATGCTCATACTGTTGTTCACATATGCGGCTGTCAGCAAACTTATGCAATGGCAACAGTTTGCCTCAGCGCTTGGCAGAATGCCCTTTTTTAAAAATATTCCCGTATTCATGGCAATCGGCTTACCCACGACAGAGTTGATTGTTGCAGGGCTTCTGTTTATCCCAAGAACCAAAATAATCGGGTTTTATGCTTCGCTGGCATTGATGCTATTATTCACTGGCTATCTGGGATATATGGTGCTGTTTGTTCCGGCCCTGCCTTGCAGCTGCGGGGGAGTATTGTCTTTATTAACCTGGAGACAGCACATCGTATTCAATTTGTTTTTCATTGCACTGGCAACAATAGGATGCAGGCTGATGACAATTAAAAATAATTCAACGGTTTTATTGCAATAGATCAGGGGTATCGCCGAAACCCTGCAAACGGAAAGGCATCATTTTAAAACAAAAGTTTTTGGTGTTTTTTAAGATTATAAAAGCATCGCATAATTATGTTTAAAAAATATATCGGCGGCATTATGGCCGTCATCGTTGCTGTTGCAGCATTCGCTTTCACAAAGCCGGCACCTGTATCATCCAAGACAATGCAGGTATGGCAGTATAGCTCTTCCGAACCTCTATCCAATGCTAAAAATGCGGCACTCTACACCAATATTACCAGTGGTGGTGGCTACACCTGCTCAGGATTAGGAAACGTTTGTAAGGTGACATTCGATACCAACAAATTTGCTAATCTTCAGGCCTATCTCAATTCATTCAGCACCCCGGCAGCGGTAAGAGATGCAGCCGGCACTATACAGAGAAGTTAGCATCAGGTTTAGAAAAAGATTCCCGGTAAATTAATTCACCGGGGATCTTTTCATGTATGCTACCTCGGATTCTGTTCCATACCCGATAAAGCGATAATATCTTCAGGAATGGATAAAGCGTAACGCACATCGTTGGGAGGGAGCGTATAGGTGTTGCCGCTTATAACGCGTTGCAACACGATATTTCTTCCCTCTTTATTAAGTCGTTTGATATCCATCCACCGGATACCACGGAAAGGCAGTTCCTTTCTTCGTTCAGCAAGTATCCAATCGAGCGCAACCGGGCCGGAAGAAGTGACAAAGGGTTCAAACGTTGCAGATTGAATTCTTTTGCTCATCAGTGTATTGAGGTCCGCAAGTGCATTGGACAACTGATTCAATCGCGCATAACATTCCGCTCTCATCAGGTACACTTCATCTGTTGCAATTCCGCTGAAATAATAGCCCAATCCCTGATAATTACCCCGAAAAAACTGTATTGAATTATTATTATAAAACAATGTTTTCCTAAGATCATTATCAAGATAAGAATTATACAGGACAGTATCCACAAATCCCGCGTATATACTCTCCGCTCCCAGGATCCCCGTGCAAAAAATAACTTCTTTATTAAACTGGCGGAAAGGATACGCAGCTGCAGGATCAATATCCTCATCACCATTGTAATCCATCAAAGCGTTATTTGTATTCAGACATAAATTGGAATACTTCAGGCAACTGTCGTATGCACGCATTGATAAATATACCCGCGCCAGCATTCCATAAGCTGCCGGCCTGGACGGTCTCAGCACATGCAATGGCTTGTCAGGTAATAGCGATGCGGCCCCGGCCAGGTCATTAATAATCTGGCGATAAGTATCGTTTACTGATGATCGTTTAGACACTGTATTGAAATCCGATGATAACCGAAGTGGTATTCCGAGATCCGTTGTGGTCGTTGTTGAATCAAATGCAGGGGACCACAGCAACACATTCTGAAAAAAGCATTTCGCTCTCCAGAATAAGGCCTGCCCTTTTACGTTATTAAATTCAGCGGATGTCGCAGGATCCATGTCTTGCAGCCCTTCAAGCGCAAGGTTGGAATAATAGGCCAGGCGATAGGAAAAATCCCAATCGTTGCCGCCGCCGATTTCGAAAATATTATCTGGCTGCCAGGTATACATCCTGCGCTCAGTTTCCAAATACAGCGCATCATAGTCCTCCTGTTTAAGATAATAGTCCCCGCCACTGACCTCGCCACTGGCAGGATCACGGAAATTCATGACGTTATCGAAATCCAGCAATGCCTGGCAGTCTTTCACGGAAGAAATCACGACAAGGCTTTTGTTGGGTTTTTCGTCCAGGTATTTTTTGCATCCTGCAAAAGGGGCCAGCATCAATATCACGCTGGCCATTATATAATATGGCTTATTCATTTAATTGCTTTTAATTGTTTATAAAGTGACGCGGACACCGGCAGCATATGAAACCGGCACCCTGGCATTGAACGAAGGGTAATCAGGATCAATATTGTATTTTGTATTTTTCCAAAGGAGGCCTGGGTTATTACAGTTGAGATATACCTCCATATTTTCAAATGCCCTGGACGCAATTATCTTTTTTACATTATAACTGAGGGTAACAAACTGCAGCCGGATAAAGTCGCTTTTTTCCACCAATACAGCCGATCCGCTGTAAAAATCGCTTCTTGAATTGGAAGCCGGATAAACCATCGACGGTACGTTTGTATGTGCTTCATCACCCGGGTGTTGCCAGCGTTCAGCAAAATCGGCATTCCCATTGCCGCCTCCAAGGAAAGTGGAATAATTAATCGACTCCCGCCGGAAATAATGCCCGGCTTTGTATGTTATCGCAAAAGTGAGGGAAAGTCCCTGCCAACTGATCGTGTTGATCACAGAGCCATACATCGTCGGCATAGCAGGACCGCTATATTTCAGGCTGTCTATCGTGGTTTCAGGGCCAATAAGATAATTATAATCCGTGCTCGGTTTTCCACCGGCTAATCCCATGGGATCGCCCGTAGCAGGATCCAACCCGGCCCATTTATAAGAAAGAAGAGCATACACAGGTTTTCCTTCCACCCCTGATACGGTAGACAGCGTACCGGTGACATAATTGCTGCCCTGCTGGGAAGCCAGGTAGTACCGGGTGATTTTATCTTTATAAAAACTGGCGTTAAAAGTCGTGGTCCAGGTGATAGCCTTTTGCATATTGACAGAGGATAATTGAACATCCAGGCCATGGCCCCGCATGCTGGCCACGTTTTTTAATACGGTAGACGTTCCAAGTCCTGCGGTGTAATCCACAAGGCTGGGCCCGTATAAATCAACACCTCTTTTTCTGAAATATTCTATGGACCCAGTTACCCGTTTGTTACGGAGCGAAAAATCGGCGCCGATATTGAACATGTAGCTTTTCTCCCACCTCAGTTCCGGATTACTATAATCCGAAACATAAGCTGTTGGAGCGCCTGTATACTGTGAAGTCCACGCATAACTCAATACTGTCAATGCCGACTGGCGGGGATTCACATTTCCACTTACGCCGTATGTGGCTCTCAGTCTCAGGTAGGGAATGAATGAAGAGTGATAAAATGATTCTTTTGAAATGTTCCATGACAGACCCGAGGACCATAAAGGAGCCCACCGGTTATTGGTACTGACGCCGAATAAATTGGATGCATCCCGCCGTGCGCTTGCCGACAGCGAATATTTTTCTTTATAAGTAAGTAAGGCGTTCGCGTATGCAGAAACATAACGATTTGTCAAGGCGGATAAAGAAGCTCCCGAATAAATAAAATTTTCCCAGCCGGTGATATAGTTGGGATAGGAATGAACCAGATCCACATTTACGCTGGTGAGAATATTATCGTTATAACCATATGTGCGGTTCATTTCGTCAAAGGAACGGACCTGTCTTATTTCACCTCCGGCGATGGCAGCCAGTGAATAATCGCCCCAGGTGTGGTTAAAGTTGAATTGCCCCCGGCCCTGTTGTGACACCAGGTCTGTTTGCGAAAGATCCAGGATGCCTCCGAGCGGAACAGCATAAGTGACAGTGCCGTCATTTATCTGGCTGAAGGAATTGATCATATCGCGCGTATAATAGCTCTCCGGGTCGTATAACGTTCTTCCCGATGTTCTTTGCCTTTCATACTGATATAAAATGTCTGCGGAAAAAGAATTCGAAAACCGGTAAGACAACCCTGCCTTTCCCAGGAAATCCTGTATGCCGCTCGTTGTTCTGGTATGCTGATAATCGGTGAGCGGATAATAGTTCCAATCCAGCAAAGCGCCATTGCCAGCAGTATCTGTATAGACCTGGCGGTAATCTTTAGCTACCGGAAATGGCTCTCCTGATGCGCTGGCTAGCGAGGCATACACAGGTAGCGCTCCGTTAATAAGATTGATATTTCCGTATCCGGGCCTGCCGGAGATGTTTTTGCTTTCTGTATAATAGACCCCTGTGGTGACGCGCAAACGATCCGTGGCAGACCAGGTGTTGTCCCATTTAAAATTATACCGGTTATATCCTGCTGCAAGATTGTTTACATTTCTGTCTGCCCCGGCGCTCATAATCCAGGCCAGTTTTTCATTTCCACCCCGAACGCCTATTGAATACTGTTGATTCAAGCCGCGCTGATAAAAATAGTTATCAAAGTCCCTGCGCACATCATTGCCGCGCAACGCGTCGATCTGTGAAGCGGAATCAGTTGCAGAGATTTCGCCAAGTGTTCTTTTACGGAGTATTTCTACCACGGGAGAAAGTGGCGGCCGCATAAAATCATCGAATTTGCTGTTATAATCTCCCTGCCCGTACAAAAATATCTCCGTGTTGATCAGGTCGGACGAACTGATTTGCGGTATCCAACCCAGGTCGGGTTTTGTAAGAACCGTAACACTGGCATTGAAGTCGACAGTTGCTTTCTGATTAAAGCTTCCCTTTTTCGTCGTTATCACAATCACCCCGTTTCCTGCCCGGCTCCCCCAGACAGAAGCGGCTGCGGCATCTTTCAGAATAGTGATATTATCCACATCGTTGGGATTAATATTATTGATGTCTCCATCGTAAGGAAAATTATCCACGATAATGAGCGGCGCCGTCGGCCCCATAATAGTGCTTAATCCGCGAATGGCGATTCCCGCTCCGCTGGTCACTCTGTCCACCTGGTAACCATTGGCAACCGCTTCAAGCCTTCCCAATACATCGGTGCTGACCTGTTTATTAAACAATGTTTTGCTGATTACATCAAAAGAGCCTGTGGCACGCTCCCGGGGCAATCGCTCATACCCGGTGCTGACGACCACCACTTCCCCGAGCTCACCGACTGATTGCTTTAAAGCAATAATAACAGGCATATTCGTATTGGCGGCGATCTTCACTTCGCGGGAAACAAATCCTACATGACTTATTCGTAAAGTGGCACCGGGTCTTTTAACCGTCAGCGAAAATTCTCCATTTTCATTTGTAGTCGTTGCGCGGCCGGATGATTGGTCGGTGACGGTTGCAGATTTTAATGGCCCTCCTGTGGAATCGACGATCACACGTCCCCTGATTATAGAATCCGCTGCCGGGTGAATAAAATGCGAAGCAGCATGCATTGGCATGAATAGCCCTGATATAACTAACAGTGAAATAGCCAGGGGAATTTTGAAAGAAACATTCATAGCAGTTGATGGTTTGGTTATTAATAATTTTGATTACCTGTTTTTTGAAATGACAAGCATATTTATTTTCCGGTGGGCATTTCGCAGAACAAGCCCGTATCGAAGCAATTCCTGTTGCAGTGTACGCAGGTTGGTTGGTTTTTTGGAGAAGGCAATGTCAATGTTTTGCGAGGTGCCGGTTTCATCAATAACCAGGTTCTGTAGAAATGGCAAGTCGTTTAGCCAGCCGACTAAATGAGAAACTGGTGAATTGACCAGCATTGGCGCTGAATCATTGTATAAATCACTCCGGGGAGATGAACCGCTGGTGTTTAATTTTTTTGATGCTCTTCTATACTGCAGCGCGAGGCATTTGATTTTTCTTTTTTCAACTTTCCCGTAAAAACCGGTGACCCGGTTAAGATCCTGTAACATCCACCGACTGAAACTGTCCGAAGCCGTTTCAGGAATGAGTAATTGATAGGTTTGCAAATTGTTTTTTGACCATAATAATTTCGAGGTGTCGTCCGCCGATGCAGGCGGTACCAGCTGAGCGCTGTCAACGCCTTCAATAATTATTTTTTTGGCCGAGACCTCCAGTGAAGGATAAATATCATTTACCGCGGCGCGATACAAATCCAGGACAGTATAATTTGCAAATGCTTTACCGAAGAGGTTTCCTTCTGTATATATCCCGCCAGTGGTCGGGAGGCCCGCTATCAATCCTTTCACATATACGGAGTAATAGATATTCCGGTCATTATCTATATTGGAAATAAAAAGCGGTCGGCCGATATCCATATCCTTTTTCTGAGCCAGGTTTTGCTGATTGTCATTTAGGACTTTCTCGATATTGGTGGCAGTGACCTCTTCGCTGCCGGTGACGGCCAGTATTTTTCCTTCCGGAGAAATCCACACATAATGGGGCAGCAGGTGATGGGGAAACAGACGGTCTGCGATCGAATCCATCATGACGGTGGGAAGAGTGAACTCTCCAGCCATTGTTGACTTTTTCTTTTCAATCAGCGCTTTGATTTTCTCTTCGCTGTCGCCTGTTTTTTTTGAGTTGATCAGAATGATCTGAACCCGGCCTGCAAAGGTTTCCTGGAGTTGCTGCAGAAAGGGAAAATGCTGAATGCAGGAGCCGCACCAGGTGGCCCAAAAATCCAGCAGAACCAGTTTTCCTTTCAGGTCTCCAATGCGAAGGGTAGGGGAATTGTAATTGTAAACATTGTCAAATAACAGTTTCGCTGGTACAATATTACCGGTATCCGGTTGTTCCGCGCCTCTGCTATTTTCCTGTGCGATCGCGGCACTAATTGACAGGCATAAGATAGCCGATATGAAAATGTAATTGCTTTTCATTAACTGAGTTTTGTTCGATGAATTCTTAAGAATGTGTCGATTTTATCTATTGGTTGCCAGACGGGCACAATTCGGTACCAGCATCAATAAATCATTTCAAATCCTGAATCTGTTGGGAAATTTTGGGTGTAAAAAGCGCGTTCGGAATTATTATCAAAAAACTGGTAATTGACACAAAATCACACCGGCGCTTTGTTTCGCGAGGCAGCCGACATAAAAACAGCTTCGACCAGGCGCTCTAACTGCATCCAGTACAACACCCATTCGCATACATCATCGGCGCCCGTAAAATCATTTTTCGCTGAAGTAAGCGCCGCTTTAAAAATATTCTCCAGCATAGCCCGGTGTTCAGGCAATCGCCGCCGTTGAATAAAATCATATAACACGATGGAAGGATCTTCCACCTCTTCCTGATTCAACCGGAAGGGTTGATTTTGCCATTCGGGATAGACAGAGTCGTTATTCATTGCAGAAACGTTTAAAAATGAAGAAACAGGTGCCTGTGGGTTAACAGCTTCTGCATGAACGGAAAACAAACTTACGACGCTGGTTTATGAATCGTAGCAAATAAAGGCGCAATCGAAAAAATAAAATTGAACATATTGGCTTACATTTTTATAAATCAAATGCAAGTCCCCGGCGCGTAGCATAAAAACACAAAGGGATTGAACCACCACGCCATTTGCCACCCGGGCTCTGACAAAGCCCTGCTGCCTTTCGGCAGCATGCCACAAACGCGTAAGCAGGCTCAACCCCTTTGTATGGAGTTGAGCACTTCAACTTACTCTCGTGGCGGAACTGTCAGATTCGGTGGACGAGACTCGTTAAGCGCTGCTTAGGTCGAAAGAAGCGCAATATAAACCTTCCCGGTAGAAGGACCACTATTCAAATCTCAACCAAAACCTTGTCTAAAGACGAAGCAATTTAGAAAATAGTCTGATAAAAAGTATAAATCGTATCTAAAAAAGTAAAAAATAGATTTAATAAAAGAAGATTTATAATCAAATGAAAGATGTTCAGGCAAAGCAGATTTTCTTTACAGAATGGTTAAGGATTCCCGATATAAAACCATCAAAATTCTAATTGAGACCGGAAACATCACACTTTTCAGGGAAATTTTTGAAGAGCACAAATTCCCCGTGAGCACACTTGCCCTCTTTCTTGGCACGAATTACAACCGTTTGAAAAAATACATTGGCAATCCATCTTTATTCACATTTGGCGAAGCTTCAAGAATAGCAGGATATTTTGAAGTGGAGGAGACAAAGATCCACCAATTGATCCATCAAAACATACTGAACAACAGGAAAAACCAGAAATCAGCAGCCCCAAAGAAAAAATAAAACGAAATCAGCGCTTTTTTTGGGTGCGATCAGTGTGAAAAAACGGTCGGCGGATGTGTAAAATACCATGGACAGCGCTCGACGCCCCGGTAGTTTTGCTCCGTGGGTATAAAGCGGAACGATATTCTCTGGAAGGGTGCACTCGAAGATTTTTTTGCAGATTTCCTCAGGTTAATATTTCCCAATGCTGATGAAATATTTGACTTTGACAGAGAGTTGGTTTTCCTGGAACAGGAACTGGCAGCCATACGGTTTGGAAACGATTTGAAGCATCCTAAAATTATAGATAAGCTGGCAGGGGCTTATTTGAGATCCGGCGGAAATATATGGATTCGCGTACATGTGGAAGTCGAGAAAAAAGCAAGAAGAGGTTTTGGCTTCCGAATGTTTCGGTACTTCTATAGGATTTTTGATAAATATGAAGTTCCGGTGATTTCCATTGCCTTGTTCCTGGAGAAATCAGGCAAAAACAATGTTCCGTTTTATCATTATTCTTTTATGGGAACCCGTGTTAATTTCTGCTTTAATACGATCTGCGTGGCAGACCTCGACGAAAAAAAGCTAAGCGAATCAAATAATCCGTTTGCAAAATTATTATTGATCGCCAGGCTGGCCATACGGGAAAATCTGAGCGTGCAGAACATTTTTGACCGAAAGATCCATATAGCGCGGCAATTATTCAATCTGGATCTGCCTGCTGACAGGATCAGGAGATTATTGGATTTTTTAAAGACTTATGTTCATTTTGATGATCAGGCAATTAATGATAAATTCGATGAAGAAATTAAATTGTTCACCGGTAAATCTGGAACCATGGGCATCACCGAACAGATAATTGATTTGGCAAAACAGGAAGGAGAGACCGCAGGCTTGCTTAAAGGCGAATCCCTGGGCCTGCTTAAAGGAAAGACTGAATTCGTAAAAAATCTTCTCGGACACACCTCCCATTCCCTAGAAGAAATCATGAGGCTTGCCGATGTGCCTGCCGAATTTGTAAAAAAAATTAAGGAAACACGGCCAAGGATATAAATAACCGGTCATTGCAATGAAAATTTACTGATCTTTTCTAAACAGGTAGACGAACAAGGCCTTTTGATGGTCATTTAGGATCATCGATAATGATTGTTTTTAATCTTCTGTGTGCTTTCACTAGCACCAAACCATTTTTTTCAAAGATTTCCTGTAATCCTCAAAATCCGGTGTCTGCTCTTCCACATCTATATCCTGAGAAATGCCGGTTTTATCAAAAGCGATTCTGTATGGATCGTGAGCTGCGATATGAAACAGCAAATATTTAACAGGCACTTTCTTAAATATTCCTCTGCCTGATAAAGAATTCACTGCACAGATCGAATTATATTTCAGACGACAGGCTTATGGCATCCACCATATTTTGCTGTTGAAAACGTCAATCGTTCCCTGCGCCTTTACATTCTCTGCATTGTTTCGATATTCCTCCAGTCCATACAAACTCCTGACCGGTATTTTATCTGAAACACGACTGGGATCCGCAGATGCCGGGATATCAGGATACCGGCTGTTTCTCCGGTAATCCACATACGTTTCGAAAGGCTCGATGCCATTGAATGCCATATATTTTTGAAACATCAGCAATTTATATTTATCCGGTGCGGCATCCCAGCTTACATTGGAATTACTATTGGCTACCTGATCATTATACCATGTATCGAAAATTGCATCTGATAATTCAGGTATTTCACTGTTACCTCCGACATTCAGCCATCTGAAAGATTCTTTTACTGCATCTTTATAGGCCAGCTCAGGAACACCAGGTAACCAACCACGATAAATCGCTTCTGCCTGGAGAAACAGGCTTTCTATGCTGGTGAGGATCCAGTTATCCATATTGTATCCTTTCAATATACCACTCGATTGCGGGGTAACTACACCATTCGCTTTTATACCGCCAATATGAGAAACGTAAGCAGTGTTTTGATAAGGATAGGTTGCCTCATTAAGCGGCAAACCAAATTTATTGCCTCTGAATGTTAACGGAGCCGGTTGAGAAAAAGGCTCGGGCCCTCCAGCCGGAAATTCATTTCGCACCAGGGCATAAAAGAATTCAATACGCGGGTCGTCGTTTTCTTTCAACAGATTAAGCGCTACAATATTTGCCGAAGCCGTTGGCCACATGGTAGGTACGAATATGGTACTTGTTTCAAACTGTGTGTATTGTTCATGAAAAGGGTTGGCCCGCTCCCAGGTAAACCCGGGATTAATTGCCGCATCTTCGCCGGAATTTAAAAAACCACTGCCTTCGCTTGTAATTTTGTTTATTTCGCTTTGTATATAACTGTTTCTTTCGGCCAGATTCGCCTGGTGAATAAGCAGGCGAAGCTTCAACGTGTTGGCAAATTTTATCCATTTTGTTTTATCGCCGTGAAACATAATGTCCGATTCTGTAATCCGAACATTTTTCTCTATCTGCGCTTCCCTGATCATCTGTATGGCCAGGTCCAGGTTTTTCATCAGTTCTTCATAAATAAACTGGCCACTGTCATATTTCGGTTGCCGTATGTTCACGTTGAAAGCATCTGTATAAGGTATATTGTTGAGCATGTCCACACTCCGGCTATAACTGATCGCCTGCATGATTTTGGCAATAGCTGCATAAAAATCCTGCCCGGTCCTCATTGCTTTCTCCTCAAAAAGAAATTGGCTCAGCTTTGGATTTCCAGACCAAAAGGGATCAATAAACTTATAATTAGTCCACGCCTCACTGCCTTCCGAGAGGCGCGGCCTGCACCAATATCCCATCCACTCGTTGAAGTTTGCCAGATCTTCAGCTTTTGCACCCGGCCACTCCGACAACAAAACCGGCAGTACAAGATCGGGGGTTGCAGCGCTGTCGGTAAGCTCAGAAGGATTATAATTCACATCCAGCCAGCTTTTACTGCATGAAGCTGTTGCTGATATAATCAATATCATAAGTACAGGAGTTCGTAATATCTTTAAAAATTTCATGTCCTCTGGTTTAAAGTTTAAAAACTGGCGGTAATAAAAAAGCCATACTGGGTAATGCCGGGCAGGCGATTGGCATCGGCAGCAGCACTTCCGAAATTATTCTGACTGGCCGCAGAATAAGCCGGCAAACCCCTGTCTTTATCATAACCAGGCCCCCTGATTAATTGCGGATCGCCATAAATATTGTTTCTGGCATAAATAGTCAGCACATCTCTTCCATAAATACCTGCACTGACCTTCTGAAGATGTTTTTTCCTGAGATTAAAATCATACGACAAAGCAATTTCTCTCAGCGTGAAGAACCCGGCATTGATAAGAAAATTCCGGGTAATCCATGCAGCCTGCCTATAATAATCCCGTACAGAATAAACCTTTATATCTTTATTCTCGATATATTTCCCCGTACCATCGTCGTATACCGAATTGGGGTATACAAAGGGTTCCCGGTTATTATACAGTGTCAGCAAAGACTGCCCGTTCATCATTCCCGCGCTTCCCTGATCGTTGTACTGTTCATTTCCTCCTCTATATTCTCCAAGCGCCGAAAACGAAAACCCCTTCCATTGCAAATTCAGGCTGGCCGAAGCAGTGTATTTCGGTAATGTACGTCCCAGGTAAACAGGGTTTTCATAATCCATTTCCGGCATTCCGCTGCCCGGGTCCACTATCACTCTTCCCTGCGGGTCTCTTTTCCAGTCACTGCCATAAAATTCAAATGCGTGGCTTCCGGTACGGGCAGCGTAATTGGTCATATTCATATATACCGTCATAACGCCATCATACACGGGAGGCAGTTCAACAATCTTATTATCATTGATAGCCAGCATCGCACGCATGTTTGCGCTGAAGCCTCCGGCGGTTTTGAATAATTGCCTGAGGTTCAGATCAAATTCCCAACCCCAGTTGTTATAAATGCCTGCATTATCGGTAGTGGGCCCTCCGCTGTAAATTGAATTAACCACATTTAATATAAGGCCATTGTTTTTTTGCTTGTACCGGGCAATATCAATACTGAGCCGGCTATCGAGAAAAGAAATATTACCTCCATATTCCTGCGAGATCACATTTTCGGGTTGTAAAAAAGGATTGGGAACACTCCCCATATAATTATAACCCACCAGGCCTTCATACCTGAAGCCCGTATACTGCAGCAGGCGCTCAGACTGGTATGGTTTTATATTCATGTTAGCGGTTCTTGTAACAGATGCTCTAAGGCGAAGGGTGCTCAACCATTTTATTTCATGAAGGCTGGGAATTAATTCGTTTACAACGATAGATGTATTGACCCCTGCGTAGAAGTTTTTATTACGGGCAACGGCAGCCAGCTTGGAATCGCGATCATTTCTGCCGGTTAACTCTACGAATACCTTGTCTTTATATCCTATAAGGGCCGTTCCGAAAAAAGAGTAAAAGCGCGACAGTTCGCTTCGTTCAGAAGGATACACTTCGTTGACATCTCCGAATTGAAGATTATATACCGGCACGATTAATCTGTAGGCCGAGCCCCTCAGATCTTTAATAAAACTTTGCCGTATTGTATTTCCTACCGTTGCTTTTACGGAGAAATCCTTTACCTGCAATATTGTTGACAATAACAGATCATTATTAATAGTCAGCATGTTCAGCGTCTTCTCATACATGTTGGCTTTTACGTCCTGATAACTGATCGATCTTCCATTGACGCCCAGTTCCTTTGCATAATCGGAGTAATCAAGGGGTTTGGTAGTGGCTCTCAGATAAGAAGAACTGAAATTAACGCCAGGCCGTTCGGTGATGATCAGCCATTGAAGCGGCTTCAGTTTAAACTCAAGGCTGCCTGTCAATGTGTTTTCAGCTTCCTTGTTACGCTTGTTATCTAATAGTTCATAAGGATTGGGTAACTGATCGGAATAATAATGGTTCCGGTCGGCCCATTTATAATTTATATAATCCTTATAGCTTAATAAAGGAACATGAGGAGGGGTCAAATCTGTACTTAGATTGTCAGGCCCCCTGTCGGAATTGGTGTAATTATAGGCAATATTTGTTCTTATACTTAAATTATTAAACGTTCTTCCGGTATTTAATAAAATTCCGGCCCTGTGCTGTTTATCTTTTGGCAACAACCCGGCCTGGTCAGTATAATTCACTCCCAGGTAAAAGTCGGAGTTAGCATCCGATTGTGCAAAGCTGAGGTTGTATTGTGTATTGCGCGCCGTGTTCCAGAATTTTTGCCTGTCGCTTGTATACTTATATGGCACCATCTGCAATTCACCATTTTCATCGGGCCAGCCTAATTGCACCATTTTCCCGTCGTACGCGGGTCCCCATAACATATCGCCGTGGGGGTTATATATTGGATTGCCATTGTCATCTGTTAAATCGCCGGTTCCAAACACTTCCTGTATTCGCCGCTGCTTCCAGTTGATGCGTTGAAAATTGGTGCTCGCTCTGAAGTTTACACCCAATCCTTTGCCTTTTCCTTTTTTGGTATTGATAATAAGAACGCCATTTACACCTTCCGGCCCGTAAATAGCAGAACCGTTAGCGCCTTTCAAAACAGTGACATCCTCAATATCGTTTGGGTTCAGGTTATTGATAAAATCAATGGCCATCGTTGCAGCATTCTGATCGGCACCAAAAGAAAGCGGTGAGCCGTTCAGTATAATCAGCGGTTGATTATTGGCCGATCCGTTTATTGAACGTATGCCCCGCAGCATGATATTATTCTCCGGGTTCATCCCCACTCCCTGGTTGGAGATCACCAACCCGGACACTTTACCGGTTAATCCCGTGAAAATATTGGAAGGGCTGGTGCGCATCAATTCCTCCCCGGTGATTTTCGCCACTGAATAACCCAGCTCTTTTGTTCTCTTTTCAATGCCGTATGCGGTCGTCACGGTCACCGCCTCTGCTTCAGTTATTTTTATTTTTGTAACCAGGTTGCCCAGATCTTTTCTGCCGGATATTTTTACTTCTCTTGTTTCTATATTCACACCGCTTATGATCAACACGGCGTTTTCATCCACGCCGTATAATTCAAAATAACCTTTCTCATCAGTGGTGGCCGCTTTTGATTTATCTCCTTTTTCCTGCACGGTGGCAACAACCGGTTCACCGTTTTCATTAACAACCCGGCCGCGAACGGTGATGGGAAGAGGCAGGAAGGATATATTAACCCTGACGCTCGTATCTGATTTTCCCTGAATGAAAATCGTGGTCTTTTTTAACGTGTAAGTCACCGGCTGATCTTTGAGGATAATATTCAGAAAATCTGTTACGGACAAATCCTCGGCATGAACAGTGACCGGAGAAGCGTCCTGCAACATAGCAGGATCGTAGGTCACATAATATTTTGTCTGTTTACGGATCTCCTGGAACAATCGTTCCAGCGAAACTTTTTCCCCGGAAAAACGGATGGTTTGAGACCAGGTATTCGCAGCCACCTGGAGGCAACAGATAGTTAATAAGATAGCAGTCAGGCGCATGACACGCAGCAGTTGGGTGATGAACCGGTGATCGCTTTTTCCAGGGACAAATGAAAAAGTGAGCCGGTTACAAAGAGTAGCGATTTGCATACTTTTGTAGCTGTTTTGGGTTTGAAAATGAAGACTATGGCAAATGGTTTTTCAGGGATCACCCAAAACAATTACCGGATCCCGCCTTCCTCGCGGGATTCGTTTTGTTTGGATGAGCAATACTGGATGAATTATTGTACAGCAACGAACAATTTCTTTCCCTCTATACGGCTTTTCACACCAAGGCCCTTTAACCCTTCCAACACTTCAGACAGGTTCAGGTCCCGGCCAATGTCGCCGCTGATTTCTTTGTTGACTTTTCTTTTTTCGTAAATCACCTCCACATCATACCACCTCGCAAATTGCCGCATCACAGCTTCGAGATCCGCATTTTTAAAATAAAAGGCTCCGTTCTTCCACGCCAGATCCTCATTGAGATCAGTTGCTTTCACCTGCCCCTTTTGGTATGCCTGCCCTGGCGCAATATTCAACTCTCCAACCTTCACCGAACCTTCCAGCAATGAAACTTTCATCGCCGGTTCATCTTCATATGCATTCACATTGAACGATGTTCCGAGCACGGCAATGTCTTCATGAGGCGTTTTGACGATGAATGGCTTTGTCTTGTTCCTGCTCACTTCAAAATAAGCCTCGCCTGTAATGGATACTTCGCGTGTCTTCCCATTAAACGCCATAGGATAAGTGATCGAGCTGGCAGCATTTAACCACACCTTCGTGCCGTCGGTTAAAGTCAGTTTATACTGGCCGCCTTTGGGTGTGGTCATCGTGTTCATCGCCGCGGCGCCTTCTTTTTTATATATCAGTTGCCCATCATTATTTTCAATGGATAAGGTTCCGTCTTTAATTGTTCCGGAAGCTGCATTGTTTAATTCTACTTTTTGCCCGTTGGAAAGTGTCAGCACCGCCCTGTTAAATCCCGGGGATACATCATTTTTATCCGAAATCAATGGTGCGTTTTGCGCTCTGGTAGATTCAGGCTGGGTGGTATGGGAAAATATATAATAAAGGGATAATCCGGTCAGCGTAATTACAATCGCAGCCGCGCTGGCCCAACGAAGCATAACGCGCGAAACCCGGTATCGAAACCGGGGTACCGGCGCTTCATTCTCCAGCTCAAAATAAAATTCTTTTTGTACCCTTTTGGCAATTTCGGCTTTTCGCACTTTCGCAAACCGCTGCTGCGATTGCGAAAAATATCCGGAAGATCTTATCTGCTCAAAAAAAGCACGGTAACGGGGATTTTCCTCCTTCCAACGATCCAGGGCGGCGGCATCTGCATCAGACAAGGTTCCCATCCAGTATTTCCTGACCAGGTCAGCGATATGGTCTTCGTTTTTTGGCATCTCCACCATTAGAAACGACGCCGGGGAAAAAATGTCCTTTCTGTATTTTTAAGCGTGCGCACAAAGCAGGTTTATCACAAACACAAGCAGATAAGCGTTTATATCTGTGTTTGCAGACAACGAATCCCTTAACATGGCCAACCCTTTCGACTTGTAATTCCTCGCCGTCTTGTTCGCAATATTTAACCGCTGAGATATCTCATCAAGCGATAATTGCTCCACCAGGGAGAGCCTGACCGTTTCTCTCACAGGCTCGGGGAGCTTTTCAATTTCCCGGTACACCAATGTCACCGCTTCTGTCTCTATATATTTTAAATGCACATCGTCTGTCCAATTTTTTTGATCGGTGGCCCATCTGCCGAGATGATCTTTATATCGTTTATGCACTTTGACATAATCAAGCGCTCCATTTGTTGCCACTCTGAAAAGAAAATTCTTCAGATCCGCAACTGTGGGAAAAGCATCCTTCTTTCTGAAAGCTTTAATAAATGTTTCGGATGTGATTTCTTCCGAAGACTCGTCATTGCCGGTGATAGATGAAATATAATACTGGAGCGGCATTACAAAGCGCTCGTAGATAACCGTGTAAGCCTGTCCGTTTCCTTCGTGAAGTGCTTTAATGAGTTCGATATCCCCGGAAAATGGTTTCACTGAGGCCAAATTTAGCGGAAAGGCCCGTAAACTCTATCCCTCAGTTCAATCCACTTTTCCCCGATAAGCTTCTCCGGACGATTTAATTTCACTTTCAACAACGTGGAGCAGGGTGATTGAGAAAAAATTATTTAGAGAGTTTCATCAGTATGATGCCCGAAAGAATCAGCGCGGCGGCCAATAACCGCGATGCCGTGATGCTTTCTCCCAGGAAAAGAATGCCCAGCAAAAAAGCACCCACTGCGCCAATGCCGGTCCACACGGTATATGCCGTACCCAGCGGCATCGAACGCATGCACACCGCCAGCAGCCCAAAGCTGGCAATCATCGCTACAATGGTAATTATGGAGGGAACAAGCCGCGTCATGCCTGCAGACTGTTTCATGAAATAGGCCCAGACCACTTCAAGCAAACCGGCGATGATCAATAAAAACCAATTCATAGTGTCCTCTTTTAATGATACTACCCATCCCATAAATCCTTCCTGACGCGATAGCGATCCTGTCTTTAAGTGACAAATATATCATCTTCCGAGGGTCATGCGGTTGCTTTCTTATTTTGACTTCATGCGTATTACTACAACTCCGTTTTTACCTCGCTCACCGTATATCTCGGCAGCCGCTTTGTCCTTTAAAATGTCAATGCTGGCAATCGATTCCGGATCCAGTGAGTTCACGAATGTATTGGATTGAACAACTCCGTCAACCAAAAATAAGGGCAGGTGCGTTTTATCGCTACCTAATTTCTGCGTTATTTTGGGCATAGTTGCTTTGTCTGCGCGTTGTTCAGGCAGTCTTCCATATTGCTTCTCCCATTTCGCCCGGTCCCTTTCCCAATCCGCAAGCGCAATCGCACGCACAATTTCGCTCCGGGCATTTTTTACAATCACCACTTCTTCGCCCTGGTTATCGGCCACAGATAAAATAAATCCGTTTCCAGCCGCACTGTTGGCCAGAACCGTATCAGTAATTATCGAACCATCAGTGGAAGAAGCAATATCTGCCCGCGTACTGTTATTGCTACAAAAAGTTATCAAAACAGCCAGCACGGGTACCGACCATAAAAAGCGGGCTCTCTGCAGCGAGCTGCTGCGGGGGTGATTGATCATAACAATACGTTTTTTAAGTGAGGAAATATTAAAATAATGGCCCAATACCGGGGCCGCCGGATTCGTCAGTTGCAATAACAAATACTGATAAGGTTTAATGGCAAATCCCTGTTCAAGAACAGCATGATCGGCCGCAAACTCCAGGTTTTCCTTAATGCTGCGGCGAAGCCACCAGGCAAAAGGATTAAACCAGTTAATCGTACATATTATTTCACTAATGAGGAGATCAATGGTATGCATTTGCCTGACATGCGCATACTCGTGCGCTATTATTTGTTGTATTTCGGATGGGTCGGGCGATACGGCAGAAATAAAAATGGATCTTCCGAATGAAAAAGGAGACATCGTTTGCGGAAGCATATAAATCCGTGCATTTCCGATCGTGTCGGCAAGCACACTTTTGCGGCGTAATTTTACGAGAGAAGCGTAGCGTATTATGAGAATGAGTGCCCTTACAAAGATACCCACTCCAATGCATACTAATAATAGTAAAGAAAACGAAATGCCCGTATACTGCTCCGGATATCCGGTTATGTTTTCCTGCAATAGCGGAATGGACGTAAAGCCCGGTATTTCTGTGCGAGTCGCCGTTTGTATTACGGGCCAGCTGACCAATGGCAACAGGCAGGCTAATAAGGCGCCTGCCAGCAGATAATAACGGCGCCAGTTGAAAAATGTAAGCGAAGAAAATAGCGTCTGGTACAATGCATATACGGCAGCGATGCCAACCGACATTTTAATTAAATAAGTAATTACAACCATGGCTATTTGTTTTTGTGTTCGATAATATGTATGATATCACGCAATTCTTCAGGGCTGATCTTGTGCTGATCCGCGAAAAAAGCGACCACCTCCTTGTATGAATTATTAAAATGCTGGCGTACAAGATTAGTAAGCGATTTTTTCAAATGCTGCCCATGAGCAACCGCCGGTTTATACAGATAGGTATTTCCAATCAGCCTGCTGGTCACGTAACCCTTTTTCTCCAGGTTCTTGATCGTAGACGCCAGAGTGGTGTATCGGGGAAAGGGGTCCATATTCTCCAGGAAAGTTTTGATTGTTCCTTCGCCCACTTTCCAGATGACCTGCATGGCTTTCTCTTCTTTAGCGGTTAATTCGGCTTTCATTATTACGATGTTTTCATAAATCTACGAAACTTTCGTAGAAATAATCAAATTTTTTCAAGAGGACTTTATTTGATGACATTCTCCCATTCTTCCGATATAAAAAGATACTATCACCAATCCCAAACATCATGAAATTTACACTATTGATTTTCGGCCTGTTCCTGGCGACAACCTTCACTTCCTGCAAAAAAGACAAAGGCGACGATGACGATGATGGAATCACTCAGATTACAACCCTGGAAGTTGCACATGTGCCTGCCAGCGGCATCTATGGCGAGAAATATACCTTCAA
>JBGAJL010000133.1:0-9214 GCA_044224935.1 Flavitalea sp. | reverse complement strand
GTTGTGTGCCGGGGCGGATGAAGAACTGCATCTCCATCTGCTCAAATTCCCGCATCCTGAATATGAACTGCCGGGCTACGATCTCGTTGCGGAAGGCCTTTCCTACCTGGGCGATGCCGAATGGAATCTTCATGCGCGCGGTTTTCTGCACATTCAGAAAATTGACGAAAATACCCTGAGCCGTTTCAGGGCGCAGATACACTTTATTGTCTTCATCATCGGCCGACACCGTCGATCCGAATTCGGTAGAGAACATAAGGTTGAACTGCCTCACATCGGTCCAGTTGGAAGTGCCGCTGACGGAGCAGGTTATCTTTTTATCTTCTATTAATTTTTTTAAGCCGTCGAAATCGCTGGCGGCAAGCAGGCGGTCCATATCAGCAATAACGGCTTCGGCAGCGGCTTTCTCGCCTTTTTGTTCGAGCTGATCGGCATATGCTTCAATGAGATGGTCGACACGGTATCTTTTTTTAGAATCCCTGTTATCGATCATAGGATCACTGAAATTGTCCACGTGACCGCTGGCCTTCCAGGTGGTCGGATGCATGAAAATGGCCGCATCGATGCCTACGATATTATCGTTGAGCTGGGTCATCGATTTCCACCAGTAATCGCGCACATTCCGCTTGAGCTCGACGCCCCATTGCCCGTAGTCATAAACGGCGCTCAGCCCATCATAAATTTCACTGGAAGGAAAAATAAATCCATATTCTTTGCAATGCGCAATAATCGCCTGGAACCTGCTGCTGTCTGTAGCCATGTGTAATTTTAAAGAACACAAATATAAAGTGCGGAATTGATTTGGCATTTCATCTGGCTGCCACTTGGCCGCCGAACTCAAAACTATCTTATCTTTTCATTGTTCTTATGCCTGTCGCTGTCCCTCGAAGTCTTCTTTTGAAAATTCTTATTTAATGCATCCGTCAAATCGACGCCGGTCTGGTTGGCGAGGCAGAGCAGCACCCAAAGCACGTCGGCCAGCTCATCATCCAGTTCCGCGTGTTTATCGGATTCCTTAAACGATTGTTCTCCATATCTGCGGGCCATGATACGCGCCACTTCACCTACCTCTTCCGTAAGAATCGCCAGGTTGGTAAGCTCATTAAAATACCGGACGCCGGTGGTTTTAATCCACTCGTCCACCTGCTGCTGTGCTGCCCTGATCGTTATGTCCATCATCGATTGCTGGTTTTCGTTGTAAATTTACATCCATGAGTTCACCGCCCGATATATCGTCCGAAATTACTTACCGCACGGCGCGCAGCGGCGGCAAAGGCGGTCAGAACGTAAACAAAGTGGAGACGATGGTGGAAGGATATTTTAACGTGAATGTTTCCGCGCTGCTCACCGATGAACAAAAATTGATTGTTCACCAGAAATTAAAAAACCGGATTAATGCCGAAGGAATATTGCAGGTTCGCAGCCAGGTGCACCGCTCGCAACTGAGCAATAAAACCGAAGTGATCAGGAAAATGAATGAACTGCTGCGGCTGGCGCTCAAAAAAGAAAAACCGCGCATTTCCACAAAACCCACAAAAGCATCGAAGGCAAAACGGCTGGAAACAAAAAAAATAACCGCGCAGCATAAGCAAAACCGGCAGAGGGTGCGGTATACCGGATAATTTTCTGCGCCTGCTGTTATGAGATCAGGAATGACCATACTACCGGTCACCGGATCGCAAAAGCGCTTACTTAATTCGTGGCACCGCCTGGCCTGCAGGCTCAAAAAATCAGTTAGTTGAAGGAACGCCCCTGCGGGAGATCATCGCATCGCGGGCGGCCCGCTGCTTGGAAAGCTCCGCTGTCTGGGCCTCTATGTCGCGTTTTGTCTGGGTCAGTTTATCGTTGTAATTGCTGATCTTCTTTTCGTAATCGCGCTGATCGCCCTGCAGGTTGGATAATTTCTTTTCTGCTTTCTTGATCACGTCTTCCTGCTGGGCAATGTTCACCTCGAGATCATAAGCCGATACGAACGGCGCGATGCCATTCAGATAGGTCTTGGCCTCTTCTGTTTTAAAAGAATCATCACCCGCCCTGAGGGCCACGTTTTCGTTTGGCCGTCCCAATATCAGGTAAATAAGAGAGATATTATTTTCTTTACGGCTTTTTCTGTCTACTTTAAAATACATATCCACCACTTCTCCGTCGGAAGGGTTCAGGCGGGCGCCCTTAAACACCTGGAAGCCCTTGCTCTTTTCTTCCTTGATACCTTTCTTCAGCATATCGTCCTTGATCGCTGCAGCTACCACGTCGGGGTTATAAGGCAATTCTATCACAGCAGCAGCCTTATCGCCTTTCTGGTATTCTACCCTCGTATCAGCAGCAGCGGGCTGCGCAAATGCGCTGAATTTTGCAATTGCAATAATTATTACAATGAATATAATTTTTTTCATAAAAATTTGTTTTAGGCCCGGGGCCCGGGCACAAAGATCGGATAATCCACGGGGATGAACAATATCCATTAATTTTAACCTCGTAAAATAAAGCAAGTTGGGTGGCATAAAAAAACTAGCAGGTCATACGCTCTGGTACGGGGTTCCGAAGATATTTCAGCGATTTCTTAACTATGGCCTTACCCTTTTAGGGTTTCGGCTGTTCGATGCCGCCACCACCAGCGATCTTACACAGGTATATGCCGTTATCCCCTTTTTGAACATACTTTTTACCTACGGGCTGGAGACCAGCTTTTTCCGTTTTGCACAGATCACAGACCCTAAAAAGCTCTACAACACGCTGGGTGTTTCGGTCATCGTTACCACGGTAGTATTCACAGCGGTGCTGTTCTTATTTAAACAACCGCTCACTAATTTTCTCGAGCTCCGGAACCATCCGCAATATGTAAGCTGGATGCTCTGGATCATATTTTTCGATACCCTCAGCGTCATCCCGCTTTCCAAAATACGGTTCGAGGAGCGGCCTAGAAAATATGCATTGATCAACATCGGTTCGATTACGGTGAACATCATCATCGTGATGTTCTTTTTATTCTATGCCAAATCGGGTTATGAAAAAGACCCGCATAGCTTTCCCGGCTTTTTATATGACCCGGGTATCGGGGTGGGATATTTTATCATTGCCAACCTGGTAGCCAGCGCAATCACTTTATTATTCCTGTATAAGGAATTTTCCGTGATGCGGTTTGTATTTGACAGCAAATTATGGAAGGAGGTGATGTATTATTCCTATCCGCTGATTATTGTAGGCTTCGGCGGAATGATCAATGAAATGATGAGCCGGGTGATTTACAAAAAGGTATTGAATGGCGACCCGCATGAAGTAGACCGGCAGCTGGGTATATTCGGCGCCAATTATAAGCTGGCGGTATTAATTACGATCTTCATCCAGATATTCCGTCTCGCCGCCGAGCCGTTTTTTTTCAATCAATCTACCCGCGACGATGCGCGCAGGATATATGCGCGCGTGATGAAATTTTTCGTGATCGCCTGTTGTTTTATGTTCATGATCATTTCTCTTTTCCTTGATTTCTGGAAGATACTGATCGCTTCCAAATTCAAGGAATATGCAGAGGGAATCCATATTGTACCCGTACTGGCGATGGGCTCTGTTTTCCTGGGCATCTACTATAACCTCGCCATCTGGTATAAGCTCACCAATAAAAACATGTTCGGCGCCTATATCACGCTGGCCGGTGCAGCAATCACCATCATATTGAATATCTGGTGGATCCCCATCTTCGGCTACACGGGCTCGGCCTGGGCCACTTTTATCTGTTATGGATTCATGATGGTGATCAGCTACACGCAGGGGCAGAAATATTATATGATACCCTATGCAAAGAAAAAACTGATCACTTATTTATCAATTACGGCGTTGTTTTATATTATTCATGAAGTGATAGTGCGAAACATAAACCCCGGCTGGAACGGGTATGAGCTTGTTTATTACGGCAGCTCGTTCCTGTTCATCGGTATATTCGCTGCGCTGATCCTGAAAGTAGAAGCAAATGAATTAAGAAGCCTGCCCTATATTGGCAAATTTCTTTACAGAACACCGCTGAATGCTTAGTTTGAAAGGTTTCACGCAAAGGCAGCAAAATCTTCCGGCAGTCTTCGCGTAAACTTTGCGCCCTTTGCGCTACCCCTTAGCGTCTTCGCGTGAAATTACCTGCCGGCAAATTTTCTCAAACCAGGAATGGGTTATTCAGCTTTTCATATCCTATCGTCGTCAGGGGGCCGTGCCCGGAATAAACAACCGTGTCGTCGGGCAGTGTAAACAATTTGTCGCGGATGCTCCTGATCAGCGTATCGTAATCACCACCGGGAAGATCGGCGCGGCCGATGCCCTGACGGAAAAGCACATCGCCTGAAAGTACAAACTGCTGACCGGCGCAGTAATAACTGATGCTGCCGGGCGAATGGCCCGGTGTGAAGAGCACCACAAAACGATGATCGCCGAAGCGGATCTCGTCGCCTTCTTCGAGATAAACAATTTTCTCCGTATAATTTTCAAAAGGCATTCCCCAGAGCACTCCGGCTTCCGTGGCGTTGTCCAAAACCGGTTGCTCAAGACGGTGAGTATGGATGGGCAGCCCATATGTCTCGGCGATCAGCCTGTTGCCGAAGATATGGTCCAGATGACAATGGGTATTTAACAAACTTTTAGGGAGCAACTCATTTTTATCAATGAAATCTGTCAATTCTTTGCGTTCATTACCAAAATAGCAACCCGGGTCGACAACCAGGCATTCTTTTTTTTCGTTAGCAATCACGTAGGTATTTTCCTGGAGCGGGTTGAATGTGAACTGGCTGATTTTGAGCATAAAACGTAGTTAAACTATCGAAACAGAATTTCCCCGGTCAAGGGGATTGTTATAACTTTAAAACATTAATGACCGGATATGCAATTTCATCAGAATAAATTAAAAGGGAAAGAAATTCTGGCGATCCTTACCCTCCTCTTTTTCACCTCTGAACTCTTCGCACAGGTCAGCACTGTCGAATTTGGAAAGAACAGGGTTCAATACCGAAAATTCAAATGGAAATATTATCAGACTGAAAACTTCAATACCTATTTCTACGACAGCGGTCAGAATATCGCAAAATATGTGGCACAGGTGGCGGAGCAGGAATTACCCGATCTGGAGAAATTCATTGAATACGGCCTCCAGCGCCGCCTCAATATTGCAGTATACAACGATTTTGATGAACTGAAGCAATCGAATATCGGGTTGTCGATGGACTGGCAGACCACGGGCGGCATTACGAAACTGGTCAATAATAAAATGATCGTTTATTTCGATGGCAACCACGAGCATCTCCGTAAGCAGATCAGGCAGGGCATTGCCCGCACGCTGCTGGATAATATTTTATTCGGCGATGATCTCGGCGAATTTGCCGCCAACCAGGCTCTGCTCGATCTGCCCCAATGGCTTACCGACGGGTATGTCGATTATGCAGCCGAAGACTGGAGCACCGAACTCGATGACCAGTTGAAAGACGTGATGCTTTCCGGCAAATACAAAAACTTCTACCAGTTTGCCTACGAAAAGCCCCTGCTTGCGGGCCATGCGTTCTGGTATTATATCGCAGATAAATACAAAAAGGAAAACGTCACTTATTTCCTCTACCTCGCGCGTGTTTACCGAAACCTGAACACGGCCTCACAACGCATCTGCAAAACAAAATTCAAGGAAGTGCTCAAGCAGTTCATGCTCGACAATGAAGAGAAATATTATGCCGACATCAAGGGACGAAGAAATTCTCCCAAAGGATCTATTTCGATCGTTGAAGAAATAAAGCACAATAAAAACTTTATCCGCTTCACCCCCAATCCCATCCCGCGCAGCCAGGCTTATGCCGTTGTGGAATACATCAAAGGAAGGTACAATGTGGTATTGTATACCGATCTTTCTACCCGGAAAGTATTGCTGAAAACAGGCGTGCGCTCCAACGAAAATGAAGTAAATCCCGGCTATCCTTTGCTGGCCTGGGATGGAAAAGGAACGCGGCTCGCCTGCGTTTACTGGGATGAAGGAAAAGTAAAAATGTTCGTCTATGACATCGTGGCCAAAATCAAACGAAACAAGCAGAACATCACCCCCTTTGAACAGGTACAGGATATTAAATTCATGCTTAGCTCGAGCCAGTTATTAATGAGCGCCGTTAAGGGTGGCCAGTCGGATATTTTTATTTATGATATCGACAAAGACAGCTACGAGCAGATAACAAACGACTCTTATTCTGATCTTGATCCGGCATTTGTTTCGTTTCCCGGAAAAACGGGAATTATTTTTTCTTCCGACAGGCCCAACGCAACAATAAAAGGATACGATACCAGTATGCCTTCCAAACATTTTAATATTTTCCTGGCAGACAATTATAATAAATCCGAATTCCGGCAGATCACACAGCTGACCAACCTGAAATACGGCAATGCACGTTTCCCTGTGCAATACAATACCGTGCATTTCACTTTTGCAAGCGATGAGAACGGCGTACAGAACAGGTATGCCGGCTTCTTTACCACTCGCCGGGCCGGCGTGGATACGGTGTATGTGATCAATGACACCTATCTGCATAATCCCGACTGGAAAGAACTGGACACCACGCTGCGCAACGCGAAAAAATCAGAGCCCGATTCAATGTTCACGTTCTCCATTACAAAAGATTCCGCGTATGTGTTCCCGATAACGAATTACCAGAGCGGGCTGGTGGAAACAAAAGCAGCAGGCGACAATGGCCAGGTAAGTGAAGTGCGGCAGGAAGGCAACCTGAAATTCTTATACAGGCTGAAAGTAGATGAAACAGCCCTTAAGAGAAGAAATCTCAACGCCAGGCCAACAGATTACCGTAAAAAAATGATTGCTGAAGAACAGCGCGCAGGGGGCCAGGCAATTAAGTACGGCGGCGCACAACCGGCCGACACTGTTAAGAAGAAAGATATATTCGAATCGGAATTTGAAAACGATACCACTTCTTCAACTACCACCTCACCAGCAGCAGTCAATGCAACCGACGCCACCGCAGGCCTGTCGGTCATGCAGAAAGCCAAATTGTTTAAATACAAATTGAAATTTTCGGTAGATAATTTCTCAACCGGCTTCAATAACGACATTCTTGTTTCAAGATATGAGCCTTACACCGGCGCGCTTCCTGTTACGCTGCAGAGCGGCGGTGCTTTCGATGGCATGCTGAAAGCTTCGGTGTTCGATCTTTTCGAGGACATCCGTTTCACCGGCGCGGTACGTTTACCCCTGATCGGCGGGCTNATCAGTTATTGATGAGTGCGGTGAGAGGCGGTCAGTCTGATATTTTTATCTATGATATCGACAAGGACAGCTACGAGCAGGTAACGAATGATTCTTATTCTGATCTCGATCCGTCATTTGTTTCTTTTCCGGGTAAAACGGGAATAATATTTTCTTCCGACAGGCCCAATGCAACGATCAAAGGCGCTGATACCAGCATGCCTGGTAAACATTTCAATATTTTTCTCGCAGATAATTATAATAAATCGGAGTTCAGGCAGATCACCCAGCTCAGCAACCTGAAATATGGAGATGCCCGTTTCCCTGTTCAATACAATAATGTGCATTTCACTTTTGCCAGTGATGAGAATGGCGTGCAGAACAGGTATGCGGGATTCTTTACCACGCGTCGCGCAGGAGTGGATACTGTTTATGTTGTTGGCGATACTTACCTGCACAACCCGGACTGGAAAGAACTGGACACTACTTTACGCAATGCAAAGAAATCGGAACCCGATTCGATGTTCACCTTTTCTATTACGAAGGACTCGGCTTATGTGTTTCCCATTACGAATTATCAAAGCGGATTGATTGAAACAAAAGCTGCCGGCGACAACGGGCAGGTGAGCGAAGTGAGGCAGGAAGGCAACCTGAAATTCTTATACAGGTTGAAAGTAGATGAAACGGCACTGAAGAAAAGAAATGTGAACTCCCGCCCCACAGATTATCGCAAAAAGATGATTGCGGAAGAACAGCGGGCGGGCGGCCAGGCCATCAAATATGGCACAACCCAACCGTCGGATACTACGAAGAAGAAAGATGTGTTTGAATCGGAGTTTGAGAATGATACCACTTCAGTTAATAATAATACAAGCCCATCGGTAACCAATGCCGTAGATGCGACTGCCTCTCAATCCGTGTTGCAGAAAGCGAAGTTGTTCAAATACAAATTGAAATTTTCAGTTGATAATTTCTCAACGGGATTCAACAATGATATCCTTGTGTCACGATATGAGCCCTATACCGGTTCACTGCCTGTTACACTGCAGAGTGGCGGCGCTTTTGACGGTATGCTGAAAGCCTCGGTGTTCGACCTGTTTGAAGATATCAGGTTCACCGGAGCAGTTCGTTTGCCTTTGATTGGAGGGCTAGGCTCAGGAGCTGCAATTGGCGGCGGTACTGGTGGCGTCGGCGCATTTATTCCCGTCAATCAATCCCTATTTGATGGTGGCACGGAATGGCTGGGAAGAGCGGATTATTTAAAGAAGAGAATCGATTATTCATTGGTGTATTATCGTAAAACCGAAATTGGCGGTGTGCAGGGCATCAATGGGACAACGCAGGTATTTGAAGGAAAACAATACACGAATCTCTACCAAGCCGTCTTTAAATATCCATTCAACAGGGTAAAAAGCCTTCGTTTGAGCACGGGCATCAGAACCGATAAAGTGGTTGTACGTGCATCGGATTTTGATACGTCTACCCTTAAATCGCCTGACCTGAATAAACAGACGTATTCTGTTTCGCGGTTGGAATATGTGCATGATAATACGATACTGAAAGCCACCAATATTATGAATGGCCTGCGCTTCAAGATCTATGCAGACATGAATGCGGAGATCAGCAAACCCTCTGCAGGAACCTTAAAGCCCGGCAGGTTCACTTTTAATCTCGGGGGTGATTTCAGGTATTATTATCCTATTTACCGCAATTTCATCTGGGCGGGCCGCGGAGCAGCAGATTTCTCTTTTGGCAACCAGAAGATCATTTATTATCTCGGTGGCATCGACAACTGGATGTTTCCCAAATATAATTCGGAGCCCCGTCCGCAGGACCCGGATTATGCGTTCCAGTCGCTGGCTGTCAACCTGCGCGGGTTTAAGCAGAATGTGGCTAATGGCAATAATGCGGTTGTGCTTAACAGTGAGTTCAGGCTGCCTGTATTCTCTACCTTATTCAATAAGCCCATCAATAATGCGTTCCTGCGCAATTTCCAGTTGGTGCAGT
>JBGAJL010000132.1:0-10027 GCA_044224935.1 Flavitalea sp. | reverse complement strand
TGTTTTAGGCGTTACGTTGGAGATATCGTAAACTTTCTTGCCCAAAAAGCTGAAGATCTGAAATGAATAAGATTTGTCGTAGCCTTTCTGAAAGTCGAAGTTGATGATAGAGGTGGCAGGGTTAGGGTAGAATTTGATGATCTTTGCATACGCATCCTTCTCCGGCAATGGCCCGGACTGACTCTTCGCTGTAAGCGCTGTCAGTGCAATAAGGGTGAATAGGTAAACAAATTTCATCTTAACAAATCTCCTCTTTTAATTTATATATTTCTGGTTAAATTTTTAAACGTTAACAAATCTTCTTTATTTCCTCCTACTGGTTTTTTCTTAGATGCAAAATCGCCTTCCCGTTAGGGGTGCTCATTTCGGCGGCCACATAATCCGGCGCCGAATCGATGATCTTCCAGGTGCCATTCAGTTTATTTAAGGGATTTCCTGCGGAGGGGAAGTCTGAGGTGATCGACAGGTTTTGCAGATCGCCTACCCAGGTGCCGTCCTGCACTTTGGAATCTTTCACACCGGTAACCGTTCCATTCTCAAAGAACTGGAAATTATAGCCCGCAAATTCATCTGTGATAGTGGTTGAACCCTCCTGATAGGTTTCTACATGCCAGAGGCCAGCCGTCATCGCCTGTACGAGCAGATCCCTTCTCTTATCTTCCACGAGCTTCTTACAGGAAGCGCCCGCGATGGCAAAAGTAACCAGGATGAGAAAGATGTGTACAGGTTTCTTCATTCGGCTTTCGGATTGCTGGTAAAAATTAAAAAAAATACGCGCAATGTCAAGTAATAATTAAGATTTTTTGTATTTGACAAAATTTATCCATATTGCATGGTGTATGAGTAAAAACCGTGTGTTTTTCATAGTGGATGACGATACCGATGATCAGGAGCTCTTCATCGAAGCGGTGAGTGAAGTAGACGAAACCATTAAATGCCTGTCAGCATCGGATTGCGAGATAGCTCTCGATCTTCTGAAGAACAGGAAAATGGAGCTTCCCGACATGATTTTTCTCGACCTGAATATGCCCCGGCTCAACGGCAAACAATGTCTTGCCGAACTGAAAAAGCAAGCCCACCTGCGCGACATCCCGGTCATTATTTAATACACATCTTAAGAAAAGCGCGACATAGAAGAAACCACGCGCCTGGGCGCTGCCTACTTTCTCACCAAACCCAATAAGTTTGAAGAGCTTTGCAAGGCCCTGACATATGTCTTATCCAAAGACTGGACGCCAGGCGAAGTCACCAGCAATTAAACCAGCATCCTAAGCGGCTCTTCCAGCAATCCCTGAAGGGTTTGCAGGAACGCAGCTCCTGTTGCACCGTCAACCACTCTATGGTCGCAGCTTAAGGTAAGCTTCATTACATTTCCCGGAACCACTGCTCCATTTTTTACCACAGGCACCTGTTGAATAGCGCCTACTGCCAGTATGCAGGCATCGGGCGGATTAATGATCGCCGTGAATTCGTCTATGCCGAACATCCCCAGGTTAGAAATAGTAAACGTATTTCCTTCCCAATCGGATGGCTGTAGTTTTTTGTCCTTTGCTTTTTTTGCGAATTCTTTTACTTCTGTGCCTATTTGTGAGAGGGATTTTGTGTCTGCAAAACGTATAACCGGCACCAATAACCCTTCTTCTACCGCTACCGCCACCCCTACGTTTACGTGATGATTGTACCTGATCTTATCGCCCAGCCAACTGCTGTTCACTTTGGGATGAAGCTTCAGTGCAACAGCCGCCGCCTTGATCACCATGTCGTTGAAAGATATCTTAACCGGTGAAACTTCGTTAAGCCTTGTCCTGCTGGCCACTGCATTATCCATATCCACCGACATGGTCAGATAGAAATGCGGTGCAGAGAATTTGCTTTCGGCAAGGCGTTTTGCGATGACCCTGCGCATTTGCGAAACAGGCACTTCTTCGAAGCTTACTTCACCAGCAGGTGCAGATGCTTTTTGTGCGGCGGGCGCCTGTTGTTTTGCCTCTTCTTTTTTCGAGGGCACAAAGCTGTCGACATCTTTTTTGATGATCCGGCCGCCATCGCCGCTGCCATGCACATCATTGATGTTGATACCTTTTTCTGCTGCTAATTTTTTTGCGAGGGGAGAAGCCTTTATGCGGCCATTGGCATCCGGTTTTTCATGTTCATCACCGCTCTGTTGGGGTGCAACCGCTTCCTTCGAGCGATTTTCCACCGGTGTCTGCTCTGCGTTGGATTCCGCCGGGGTGGTTACTTCTTTTTCTACGCCCTGGGGCGCACCTCCGCTTTTCGCAGCGGCAACAATTTTCTGAACATCCACCTTATCGCCACCGACGATGGCGAGCAGGTCATTGACTGCGATCTTCTCGCCGTCCTTTGCCCCGGTATATAATAATTTCCCTTCCTTATAACTTTCAAGCTCCATGGTAGCCTTATCCGTTTCGATGTCGGCGAGCACATCGCCCTTCTTAACCATATCGCCTACTTTTTTATGCCATGAAGCGATCACGCCTTCTGTCATCGTATCACTCAGCCT
Source organism: Flavitalea sp. (assembly GCA_044224935.1). Classification (GTDB taxonomy): domain Bacteria; phylum Bacteroidota; class Bacteroidia; order Chitinophagales; family Chitinophagaceae; genus Flavitalea. The sequence goes on along the minus strand of JBGAJL010000132.1, from coordinate 7,506 downwards.
CGGCATCAGGATCACCTCTTCCATTTTGGAAATATCGATGGCTGGCTCCTTTGATGCAGGTTGCTGCTGGCCGGGCTGTTCTTTGGGCGCCTCTTTTTTGGGTGCTTCGGGTGCTTTTGGGGCCTCGGAAGCCGGAGCGGCTTCCTGCTTTGCACCACCACCGCTATTTTGCTTGATCAGGTTAGCAACATCTTCGCCCTTGGCACCTATGATCGCGAGCAGGTCATTGACTTGTAATTTTCCCCCTTTATCCGTTCCCCTGTGTAATAAAACTCCGTCCTTGTAACTCTCCAGTTCCATTGTCGCTTTATCGGTTTCCACATCGGCAAGAATATCTCCTTTCTTAACAGTATCTCCTACGTTCTTATGCCATTCCGCGATCACTCCTTCGGTCATCGTATCGCTCAGGCGGGGCATTAATATCACTTCGGCCATATTACAAATTCAGTTTGAGTGGTGAAATTAAACAATAATTAATAATCAAGTTCCAGTTTCAGCCGGTCTTTCAATTCTTTTATCAGCGGATATTGCTCTGTCATCAATATAAATTGTTCTTTTTTCGACAGGGTTTTTTCTCCGGGATCTATTTCCACCGGCTGCTCCGAAATTTTCACGGAGAAATGCAGGGTTTTGTTGCGGAAAAACTTTTGCAGGTGTTCCGACAGCACCCTTTTTTCCTGCTCAACGAATTTCTGTTCCAGGTTGTTATTGGTAACCACTTCAAACTGGTTTTCGCTTATGATATTCAGCGATGCCATGCGGAAGCTCTGTTCTGCGGGATTTTTGTTTTCTTTTAAAAGATGGGTGTATTTATCCCAGGCTTCCTGTAATTTTTCCGTCTCTAACGCGATGATATTTTCGTTTGAGGCGCTATTCATTTTACCCGCAATCTGTTTTCTGATGCTGTCGAGACTGCCGGTTTTCAGAGAAACTGTTTTTTGATCTGCGGGCCGGAATTCGGGTGCCGGTTTAATCTCCTGAATGTTTTGAACGGCAGGCTTTGTCTCTTTGAGTTTTTCCTGCTGCTTCGGCTTTTCTTCCTTTATGATCAATTTGGGTTCAGCAGCTTTTACCGGTTGCATCTGCGGCAGGTTTCTGAAAGAAACCGGCTTTGCCGTTTCAGTGAGTTTTTTTTTGCCGACGCCATCATTGCCTGCGCTGATCTCTATAGCCTGCATTAAATAAGTGAGCCGGATCAATGCAAGCTCCACATGCAGTTTTTTATTTCTTGCCGACTTGTAATTAATTTCTGTTTCATTTAAAATATTCAGCGCGCTCACGAGATAACCGGCGCTGATATTTTTCGCCATGGAAATATAGCGGTCCCTGAAACTTTCAACTACTTCCAACAGGCTTGCGATCCTTTCGTCTTTGCTGATGAGCAGGTTTCTGATAAATTCTGAAAATCCATTCAGCACCAGTTCTTCATCAAATCCTTTTTTATTAATATCGTCAAACAGCAGCATAGCTCCTGCGAGGTCCTGCTGCAGCATGCAATCGATCATTTTGAAATAGTAGTCGGCATCCAGTATGTTCAAATGCTCCAGCGTTTGCGTATAGCTCACTTCTCCATTGGTAAAGCTTACTATTTTATCGAGGATGCTAAGGGCATCGCGCATGCAGCCTTCGCTTTTCTGAGCGATAATCTGCAGGGCCGCTTTTTCCGCCCTGATATGTTCCTTGGCTGCGATCTCCGCGAGATGTTCTACGGTATCGCTGGTGGTAATTCTTTTAAAGTCGAAGATCTGGCAGCGGCTTAAAATAGTGGGTAATATTTTATGCTTTTCGGTGGTTGCCAGGATAAATATGGCATAGGGAGGCGGCTCTTCAAGTGTTTTCAGGAATGCGTTAAATGCAGAAGAGCTGAGCATGTGCACCTCATCGATGATATATACTTTATATTCTCCCGCCTGGGGCGCAAACCGCACCTGGTCCACAAGGCTGCGAATATCGTCTACAGAATTATTGCTGGCGGCATCGAGCTCATGAATATTGAGTGAAGTGCCTTCATTGAATGAAATGCATGAGCGGCATTCATTGCAGGCTTCTCCATCGGGTTGCCGGTTTTCACAGTTAATGGTTTTGGCAAGGATCCTGGCACAGGTGGTTTTACCTACTCCGCGCGGTCCGCAGAAGAGAAACGCATGTGCAAGCTGCTTGTTTTTAATAGCGTTTTTAAGCGTTGTGGTGATATGCCCCTGGCCCACTACCGTGTCGAAGGTTTGCGGACGGTATTTCCTGGCTGAAACAACAAATTTCTCCATGGGTGCAATTTAGGGAAGGTTTCACGCAAAGACGCAAAGGAATCGCTAAGTCGCAAAGATTCCCTTATCTCTTTGCCATTCTTTGCGCCTTAGCGTGAAATCGCATTTAAGAGTGAAACCTTATTTAGAAAATCGGGTGCCTTTTAAATTTCTTCGTCCTGTCGAAAAGATAACGGTAGGTGACCAGCCGGCGGCTCCGGTAGGTTCCGAGGCTGGTGGCAACGTTGATCATTATCGGATTGAAATCGCCGATCCATTGCATTTCGTAGTCGTCATATAAATGCTTTCCCTGGATTATTTTAGCGCCTTCCACGATCATGAATGAATCCACGCCCTTGCCCTGCCATTCGGGAACGATTCCGAAGGCTATGCCGGTGAATTTTGAGCATTTCTTCGTATTTTTTATCCAGAGAAATTTAAGCTTCGCCAGCAGGTTGAATTTTCCATGGAGATGTTTAAACCACTGGTTCAGATCGGGAAGGTTTACCCATAAAGCGATGGGCTCTTCTTTATAATAAGTGAACCAGATAAGGCGTTCATCCATCACGGGCTTCATCTTGCGGAACATCTTTAACACGGTATCTTCTTTCAGTTCTTTCATGCCTCCATGCCCCGCCCAGGCTTTGTTATAAACGATGGTGAAATCCTTTGCATATTTTTTCAGCTTCGATTTTTCAATATGCCTGGCCATTATGCCGGGATTCTTTGCGATGGCATCATGCCGGGTAAAGAATTTATCCGCCAGCGTATCTCCTACATTTAAGGCGAAGCAGATCTGGTTAAAGAACAACCGGAAACCATAATTCTCCCAGAGCTGCTGGTAATAGGGAGGATTGTAATTCATGCAATAGGAGGGGGGGGTAAAGCCTTCCACGAGCAGCCCCCACCACCGGTCCCTTTCGCCACAGTTGATGGGCCCGTCCATGGCCTCCATTCCCCGTTGCATCAGCCAGTGCCGCGACACGTCGAACAATAGGTCTGCCGCTTCCTGGCTGTTGATGCACTCGAAAAAACCAACGCCACCCACTTTTACGTCATCTCCCTTGCTGCGGTATCGCTTGTTTACAAAGGCCGCGATACGCCCGAGCAGCCGGCCTTCACCGTCTTTCAGTATCCAGCGGGTGATCTGCGAGTGCCGGAGGGCCCGGTTCAGGGCCGGATCGAAAACTTCGTTGACGTCTTTGTCCAGCGGTTGTATATAATTGGGATCGTGACCATTTATGGCCGGGCTCACCTCCAGGAATTCTCCTGCCAGGCGCCGATCAGTCACTTCAATTAGTTGCATGTACATTTTGCGCAAAAATAGGATACAGCGGAAACAAGTAATTTTTTTACCGGTGATTCCGGTTTTTAATCTACCGTACCTTACCTTTGCACCCGCAAAACTCATAGAAATAATAATATGCCAAACGTCGGTAAGATCAAGCAAATCATCGGAGCGGTAGTAGATGTGCAGTTTGACGGAAAACTTCCTGAAATATATAATGCCCTTCACCTGGGAGAAGACAGCGTCCGCTGTATCGCGATGGACGGTACAGAAGGTCTCGTGCGTGGAATGGAGGTAACGGATACCGGGTCTGCAATCACCATGCCTACAGGAGAGGCGATCAAGGGACGCCTTTTCAATGTGACCGGCGACCCGATCGATGGTCTGCCTGCTGTTTCCAAAGTAAATGGAAGACCTATCCATAACAAGCCGCCGATGTTTGAAAATCTGAGCACGGCCACAGAAGTTTTGTTCACCGGTATCAAAGTGATCGACCTGATCGAGCCTTATGCAAAAGGCGGCAAGATCGGTCTGTTCGGCGGTGCGGGTGTAGGTAAAACCGTATTGATCCAGGAGCTTATTAATAATATTGCGAAAGCCTACAGCGGTCTTTCTGTGTTTGCAGGTGTGGGTGAAAGAACGCGCGAAGGAAACGACCTGATGCGTGAAATGATCGAAGCCGGCATTATGACCTATGGCGAGGAGTTCAAGCACAGCATGGAGCATGGCGGCTGGGACCTCAGCAAGGTAAGCATTGATGGGTTGAAAGAGTCAAAAGCCACTTTCGTTTTTGGACAGATGAATGAGCCCCCCGGCGCCCGTGCGCGTGTGGCGCTCAGCGGTCTGACCGTTGCCGAATATTACCGTGACGGTGATGGCCAGGGACAGGGTCGTGATATCCTTTTCTTCGTCGACAATATCTTCCGTTTCACCCAGGCAGGATCCGAAGTTTCGGCGCTGCTTGGACGTATGCCCTCGGCAGTGGGATACCAGCCCACACTGGCAACAGAAATGGGCGTGATGCAGGAAAGAATCACCTCAACCAAAAACGGTTCCATCACTTCCGTACAGGCGGTATATGTACCTGCGGATGACCTGACCGATCCGGCGCCCGCCACAACATTTGCCCACCTGGATGCGACCACGGTTCTTAGCCGTAAGATTGCCGATCTGGGTATCTATCCTGCTGTGGATCCTCTCGATTCCACATCGAGGATCCTGACTCCGCAGATCGTGGGCGACGCACATTACAACTGCGCAAACAATGTAAAACTGATCCTCCAGCGCTATAAAGAACTACAGGATATCATCGCCATCCTCGGTCTGGATGAGTTGAGTGATGAAGATAAACAGACCGTGGCAAGAGCGCGGAAAGTGCAGCGTTTCCTTTCCCAGCCGTTCCATGTGGCCGAGCAATTTACCGGGCTGAAAGGTGTGCTCGTACCGATCGAAGAAACGATCAGGGGTTTCAATATGATCATGGACGGAGAAGTAGATGAATATCCCGAAGCTGCCTTCAACCTCGTGGGCAACATCGATGACGCGATTGAAAAGGGTAAAAAACTGTTAGCGCAGGCGCAGGGCTAAAATAATTATACAATTTTCCCCACCCTGCAGGGTGGGGAAATGAAATTAATCGAATGACTCTCGAAATATTAACCCCCGAAAAAAAACTGTTCAGCGGAAATGTATATGGGGTGCAGCTGCCCGGTATTTCGGGTTTGTTTGAGGTGCTCGACAAGCATGCGCCGCTGGTAAGCGCTTTAAATAGCGGGAGATTAAAAGTGCTGAAAGACAGAAATCAGCATGTTAACTATTTTGATATCCAAAGCGGCTTCGTTGAAGTGGTCAACAATAATGTAACGGTGCTCGTTGAAGGGGCTTCTCCAGTGGAAGCTTAATTGAGCTGCGGATCAGTAGGAAAGTTTACCATCATGGCATAGTCCCCTCCCAGGCTAGTAAGTGCATCCCTCCAGATATCATTGATGTTCCGGTGAAAAACGATTTTTCGGGTAGCCGCGGCCGTGAGCCATGATTTTTGGTTCATCTCCTCTGCCAACTGTCCCTCCGACCATCCCGAGTAACCCAGGAAAAACCGGATGCCCGAAGCCGGTATCGTTCCGTTTCTCAGCAATTCCACTGCAAGTTCAAAATCACCTCCCCAGTATATTCCCTTGCTGATTTCATAGCTGCCCGGGATCTGATCCGGGTACTGGTGCAGAAAGTGTATCGTATCAAGCTGCACCGGCCCGCCGTAATAAACCGGCACCTTCAGATCACCCACATTATTCATCAGGTCGTCGAGATTATGACCATAAGCACGATTTAACACAAAACCAAAACTTCCCCCGGGCTGATGATCACATACAAAAACAACAGTCCGGCTAAAATTCGGGTCCTTTAAGAATGGCTCCGCTATGAGCAAGGTTCCGGGTGCTGGTTCGATCATGGTTGTAAATTAAGGCATTTTTTATGAGTGGTCAATTGCGGTCAGTCCCAACTGTTCCCTAAATTTGTTTTAGTGAAAAAAATTTTTCCTCTAATTATTGTACTGATCAGCCTTTCATTAGCCGGCATCATTTATATACAGTACAACTGGATCGACACCATGCTTGTGAATAAGCAGGAAGAGTTCCGATGGAAAGTGTCGCGTGCGATGGTAGATGTGAGTGCGCAACTGGTATTAGAGCAGAAACCCGCAATTCCCTCTTTAAGAAATTTCAGGTCGAGGCCCGGCTTTAATTTTCCTCCCGATCAGTTTCAGCGCGAGCTGATGCGCCCGGCCACCATCGCGCAGAAATATACTGTTTTCGAGGTCCAGGATAGAATTAAAAAATCGCTGAACGGGCAGGGGCTAACGAATATTCCCTTCGAATTTGCAATTATTGGTGAGATCAACTCATTGAATTATGATTACGAACTGCAATCAAAGGATTTCCAAACCCAGTTTCAGGATACGGTAAATCTTTCGCTGCATATTCCTATTCAGCAGCCCGCAGGATCCGAATTTGAGAACCTGGTGCCTGCAGAAGAAATGATTATCGTGGTACCTGATTTTAAGCAGCTTGTATTCCGGCAGATGCGCTGGATGATCGTAGGGGCAGTTTTTTTTACACTGGTGATCATCAGCGCGTTTTATACTACCGTTTACGCATTGTTGCGGCAGAAAAAATTAAGCGAAATCAAAAATGATTTCATTAACAATATGACGCATGAGTTCAAGACTCCCCTGGCCACGATCTCTCTGGCTGTCGATGCGCTCAGAAATAATAAAGTAATAGAGGACCGGACCAGAATGGCTTATTTCAGTGGAATAATAAAGGAGGAAAATAAACGAATGAACAAGCACGTGGAAACCATACTCCAGGCCGCTCTGATGGATAAACAGGAACTGCAGCTGACAGGGGAGCCGATCCATGTGCATGAAGTGATCTCCGACACGGTGGAAAATTATTCGTTACAATTACAGGAAATAGAAGGAAGGATCGATTTAAAATTAAATGCGGATAACGACCTTATCAGCGGTGATGAAGTGCATTTCAAAAACCTGATCTCTAATTTGATTGATAATGCCGTTAAATATTCCAAAGAGAAACTGGTATTAAAAATATCCACCTGCAGCAATGCGAAAAATCTCGTTATGAAATTTGAAGATAACGGCATTGGCATGAGCAAGGAAACAGTAAAAAGAATTTTCGAAAAATTCTATCGCGCGCATACAGGCAATCTGCATAATGTAAAAGGCTTCGGATTGGGGCTGAGCTATGTAAAAACAGTTGTCGACGCCATGGAAGGAAAAATAAAAGTGGAAAGCACACTGGGGAAAGGATCCACCTTTACTCTGGAGATCCCCATTATTACAGAAAAGGCTATCGCTTAAAAAAAAGGCAGGCATCTCCATAGCTCAGGAACCTGAAATTGTTTTTCAGGGCATAATCATATATTTTTTTCCAATCGTCACCGATAAAAGCGGAT
>JBGAJL010000007.1:0-74678 GCA_044224935.1 Flavitalea sp. | reverse complement strand
GTATGACCAGGATGGTCAGCCGTTTGTCATTAAGCCGCATATCGATATGATCAATAACTCTTCAGGCGGCTATGGCCAGGGCGTGTGCAATGTGAAATACGAGATCCGCAAAGGGACGCCCCAGGAAGCTTCTCCGACGCAAATGAGCAACGATCTCGTTGTATTCAGGTTGGGCGAGATCATGTTCATCAAAGCCGAATGCCTGATGCGCAAAAATAGCGGTACTGCCACAGCTGATGCCGTAACACTTGTAAATGATGTAAAAAGAAGAAGCTTTGATACATTTGTTCCATATACCGTGGGAACGCTTACGATGGATGAGTTTCTTAACGAACGCGGACGTGAATTTGCTTACGAGATGAAACGCCGCGAGGACCTGATACGTTTCGGAAAATTTGAAGATGCACGCTGGGAAAAACCTGCCGACCAGGGAACCAACAAGCGTTTATATCCCATTCCGTTCAATATCCTTTCCGCTAATCCCGCGCTCACACAAAACCCCGGATATAATTAATCAATGATGAAAAGACATATTGTTGCATTATCAGTTATTGTAACAGTGATTGCCACCGGATGCAGAGAGAACGCTGCATCCGGTTCATTCGGCACCAACGAATGGCGTGATTACCTCGGCGGACCGGAAAGAAACCATTATTCTCCATTGACACAGATCGATAAGAATAATGTAAAGCAACTGCAGGTGGCATGGGAATATCATACGCTTGACTCGGGACAGATGCAGTGCAACTCGCTGGTCATTGATGGCGTGTTATATGGTATGACGGCCACCACACGTCCCTTCGCGCTTGATGCCGCAACAGGCAAAGAATTATGGAAAGGAAAAAGCGAAGGCCCCGATAGTTACAGCAGCAGCCGCGGGGTCAGCTACTGGCAGGATGGAAACGACAAGCGTATCCTATACACCAGCGGGCCCTGGCTCTATGCGTTGAACGCAAAAACCGGTGAGCCGGTCACATCATTCGGCGACAGCGGCCGCGCCAGCCTGAAATCGGGCCTGGGTGAAACCGCCGCCGACAAAATGGTTATTTCAAACACACCGGGTACTGTATATGAAGATCTCATCGTGATGCCGCTTCGTGTTTCCGAAGGTACAGATGCCGCGCTCGGGCATATCCAGGCTTTCAATATCCGCACAGGAAAATTAGCCTGGGTATTTCATACGATCCCGCATCCCGGTGAAGAAGGTTATGATACCTGGCCGAAAGAGGTATATAAAAACTTATCGGAAGTGGGCGCGGGCAACAACTGGTCGGGCATGGCAGTGGATAAAAAACGCGGAATTATTTATGTACCCACCGGCTCTGCCGCTTACGATTTCTACGGCGCCAACAGGATTGGCTCCAACCTTTTTACAAACTGTCTTTTGGCATTGGATGCTAAAACAGGTAAGAAGATCTGGCATTACCAACTCGTTCATCACGATATTCTCGATCGTGATCCCCCCGCACCGCCTAATTTAATCACCATCACAAAAAATGGTAAGAAAATAGATGCTGTAGTGCAGATCACCAAACAGGGTTATGTTTTTGTATTCAACCGCGAAACCGGTGAGCCCTTATTTCCGATCAATGAAAAACCGGTTCCCCAGTCGGATATCCCGGGGGAGCAATCGTGGCCCACACAGCCTGTTCCGGAAAAGCCCGCTCCTTATGCGAGGCAATACCTTACCGAAAACGATATTAATCCCTATGCAGAAAACCGGCAGGAGCTGATTGATTTATTCCGCAAAAGCAGGTCGGAAGGTCCGTTTACTCCACTCAGTGAAAAAGGTACCATCATTTTTCCAGGATTGGATGGCGGCGCCGAATGGGGAGGAGCCGGCGCCGATCCCGAAGGGATTATTTATATCAACAGCAGTGAAATGGCATGGCGCATTTCGCTGGGGCGTTCAGACAACAAACAGCAAAATGTAAGTATGAGCCCCGGGCAAAGTTTTTACGCGGCCAATTGCACTCCCTGCCACGGAACCGACAGGAAAGGCAGCCCTGCCAGCGGATATCCATCCCTGTTAGATATTGGAAACAGGCGCTCACGTGATTATGTCACCAATATTATTACCAAAGGAAAAGGTATGATGCCTGCATTTCCTAAATTCTCTGAGCAGGAGAAAAAGGCATTGACAGGATTTTTGTTTGGTGATGAAAAAAACGAACCCGGTATGTTGGCCAAAGAGCCGGGTTTGCAGGCACAGTCAAAACAGGAGGTTTCCTATTCAATTTCAGGCTACAGCAAATTTCTCGACAAGAATGGATTTCCTGCGGTGGGATTGCCTTGGGGAACATTGAACGCGATTGATTTAAACACCGGTGAATATGTCTGGAAAAAAGTGTATGGCTCTACGCCTGAACTGGAGGAGAAAGGTATTTCGCAAACCGGCTCTGAAAGTTATGGAGGCCCTGCCATTACGGCCAGTGGGTTATTGTTTATTGCAGGAACGCGTGATGGTAAATTCAGGGCATACGATAAATCCAATGGTGAATTATTATGGGAAGTCAAATTGCCGGCAGCTGCTTTTGCAACACCCAGTGTTTATGAAGTGAATGGAAAACAATATGTGGTTGTTGCCTGCGGTGGCACCAAATTAGGCGCAAGAGGCGGCGACAGCTATGTGGCTTTCGCAATACCAGGCAAATGAGCAGCAGAAGACATTTTATTAAACAATCGGGCACTGTGATGCTTGCATTCGGGCTTCCGGACTGTGCATCATTATTTACGAACCGAAAAGTGGAACTCGACGCGCATGTATGGGTGTATGCCAGCCGTTTTCCGCCCGATTGGGATTGCACATCTATTCTCGATGAAGCGTTCGGCGATATTAAATTGGCCGGCTTCAGCGGTATTGAATTAATGGAATCGGTGTTGCGTCATGAAGGTTCCGTAAGCCGCCTGAAAGAATTAACAGATAAATATAAAATTCCTGTCACGGGCTCATCTTATTATGGTGATATGTGGAATAAGGATGATCATCAGCATATCGTTGAAGATATGGACCTGGTAACGGAAAGATTGTCCGCTGCGGGCGGAAAGATGATCGGCCTCACCGTGGGCAGTGCCGGCAGGAAAAAAACAGAAAGAGAACTGGATGACCAGGCCGATGTGCTTCATCGCATATTGAAGATCTGCGCTAAGAATAACATAGCGCCCAACATGCATAATCACACGTTTGAAATGGAGCATGAAATGTTCGATTTCAAAGGCACTGTGCAGCGTGTTCCTGAATTGAAGCTCGGCCCTGATCTGAACTGGATGATCCGCGCAGGCATCGACCCTGTGTGGTTTATTGAAAACTATGGCCACAAAATGGTGTATATGCATCTGCGTGACCAGGATGCCAATGGCAAATGGACGGAAGCGCTTGGAGAGGGTGCAACGGATTTTAAGGCAATAGCGTCGGCGCTGAAAAAAATAAACTATAATAAACGTGCTGCGGTTGAACTGGCGTTTGAAGGTAACCCGGTCAATCCCGTAAAGCAAAGCTGGATAACCAGCAGGAAATATGTACGAAAAGTTTTTGGATGGTGAATACTTATGATGCGATAGTGATAGGCTCCGGTATCACCGGTGGATGGGCCGCGAAGGAACTTTGCGAGAAAGGATTGAAAACGCTTGTACTGGAGCGAGGGAGGAACGTGGAGCATATAAAGGATTATCCGACGGCAACTAAAAATCCCTGGGAACTTGCTCACCGCGACCAGGTGCCTAAGAATATCAGGGATGAAAACCCGATCGTCAGCAGGTGCTACCAGTTCAGTGAGTCCACACAGCATTTTTTCGTAAAAGACAATGAGCATCCTTATGTTCAGAAAAAACCATTCGACTGGATACGCGGTTATCAGGTGGGTGGAAAATCATTGATCTGGGGAAGATGGACGCAGCGCTGGAGTGATCTCGATTTTGAAGCCAATGCCAAACAAGGTATTGCTATCGACTGGCCGATACGTTATAAGGATATTGCACCCTGGTATTCTTACGTGGAGAAATTTGTGGGCATCAGCGGTAACCGCGATGGCATTCCCCATTTACCCGATGGAGAATTTCTACCGCCGATGGAGATGAATTGCGTGGAGAAACATTTGAAGTCGAGTATCGAATCCAATTTTCCTGGCAGGCAATTAATTATTTCAAGAACGGCTAATTTATCAAAAGGATTAAAAGACCGCGGCCCCTGCCAGTATCGCAACTTATGTGCGCGCGGTTGTCCCTTCGCGGGATATTTCTCGAGCAATTCGGCCACCCTTCCGGCAGCGCGTGCAACGGGCAATCTTACCTTGCAGCCGGATTCGGTTGTGCATTCCATCATTTACGATAAAGATGGGCAACGTGCGAAAGGTGTACGGGTGATTGATGCCAATACGGGCGCCGCCACCGAATATTTTTCGAAAATACTATTCATAAACGGCGGAACACTGAACACCACTTTATTATTGCTGAATTCTGTTTCGGACCGGTTTCCGAACGGGTTTGGCAATGACAGCGGTGTGCTGGGGCATTATTTAATGGATCATAATTACCGTGGTCATCTTGAAGCTGAATTCGATGGTTACCGCGACCGGTATTATTACGGCAGGCGCCCTTCCGGTGTATACATTCCGCGTTTCAGAAATATTGGTAAAGACAAACGTGCGGATTATATCCGTGGCTTTGCAGTAGCTGCAGCCGCATCGAGAAGAAGGGACGATGCAGGGGGATTAACTATCGGTGCAGATTTCAAAAAGGCGCTCACCGAGCCGGGAATATGGGATATCTGGATGACCGGGATGGGAGAGTGCCTGCCTTATCAGGATAATAAGGTTTCATTATCGAAAGACAAAAAGGATAAATGGGGAATGCCTTTGCTTGAGATAGATTGTGAGTATAAAGAGAATGAATTGAATATGCTGAAAGACATCTTAAGCACGAGTGCAGAAATGCTTGAGAAAGCAGGATTCAAAAACATCGAGGCTTACGATTCGGAGCAAAATCCCGGGCAGGGCATCCATGAAATGGGCACGGCCCGCATGGGATCCGATCCTCAAACATCGGTGCTTAACAAACACAACCAGGTATGGGGCGCGAAAAATGTTTTCGTTACCGATGGCGCCTGCATGGTGTCCAGCGCCTGCCAGAACCCTTCACTCACCTATATGGCGCTCACTGCGAGGGCAGCGAGCTTTGCTGTTGATGAATTAAAAAAGATGAATCTTTAGTTGAAGCGCTGGGTCGTTTCATTGTCAATGCATCACCCATCCGCCATCCACATTGACCGTTTGCCCCGTAATGAAATCGCTGTCAGATGATGCAAGAAAAACAAACGCGCCCTCAAGGTCTTCAATCAATTCTCTTCTCGGAATAGCCTGTAATTGAAGCAGGGATTTTTCATCTTCCTTCAGTTTTTCGGCCGACCCGGCTTTTGCCAGTTCGGTTTCTGTTTGCACTGCGCCTGGCGTAATGCAGTTAACGGTGATATTATCTCCACCTACTTCTCTGGCCAGCGCTCTTGTAAATCCGATAATGGCTCCTTTGGAAGCAACATAATGCACGTAATTTGTTTTTCCAATCCAAAAAGTCACCGAAGAAACATTGATGATTTTTCCATACCGCTGCTTACGCATATGGGGGTAAACGCTTTTGCAGCAAATGAATTGGGAGCGCACGTTATTCGACATTATATAATCCCAGTCTTCCACAGTGATGTCTGTCCATTTCTTCCGGGGGTCCACTGCTGCGTTGTTGACCAGAATATCTATGCTGCCAAACCGTGAAACAGTTTCTGCAACCATTCTTTCCACATCAGATTCGTTGGCCACGTCGGCTGCAAATGCGAAGGCTTCACCTCCACGGTCCTTTATCTGTTTCACCACGTTTTCTGCCAGTGCGGCATTGGAAAGATAATTGACCACCACTTTTGCCCCTTCCGCTGCAAAGCGGAGCGCGAGCCCTTTTCCTATCGATTGTGAAGCTCCTGTTATAATAGCAACTTTGTTCCTTAATCTCATTGTTTGAAATTTAATACAGCATAAAATATGCAATACTGAATAATATTCAACTGTGCCGGTATCGGTTTGTTGGCATTAAATATAAATTTATTGGCCAATTGACGGCGCTGCTTTGTGTTCCCAGCGCTTCCAGCGGAAGAGGCATATCGAAAATAATATTAAAAAACGGGCCCTGAAAGCGGTTAAAATGGCCATATTTTGTTAATATATTTACATTTTACAGCAACATCCGGATGCTTCCGGGTTCCTGATTTTTTATATTTTGCGTAAACGTTGTATGAGGTATATAAAAACGGAGTTAAGCCTTATTTTATGACTTATAGACAGATTGATAATCAAATATGAGCCATGAAAGTACTAGAAACAGAAATCACACCATTCATTAAAAGCGTGTTTTTTCTCGACATCCGGGAAACCTCGCATCTTTCCTCCCCCTTTCATGGACATTCCAGCTATCATAAGCATCCGGAATTGCAGCTTACCCTGATACTGGAAGGCAGCGGTAAAAGGATCATCGGCACCCAGGTGGATGATTTCGGTCCGGGCGATATGGTTTTCCTCGGTTCTGATCTGCCGCACACCTGGCTTAATGAGCCCGCTTATTATTTAAAATATTCCAATACCCATTCAAAAGCGATCACCCTGTTCATCAGGCCGGAGATATTCAGCCAGATGGCTGCATTTTTTCCTGAAATGTCTAAAATACAGGACATGCTTGAAACGGCCTTAAAAGGCATTCATATTTTTGGTAAAACGCGCGACCTCATAAGAGAGCATTTATTGAAAATGCAGCGCATGGAGGGATTTGAAAAAGTCATTTGCTTACTGGAGATCGTTCATCTGATATCCGTTACCGAAGAGAAAGACTTTATTATTGCCAACAATGGGAAGAGCCTGAAAGGAGGACAGTATTCCGATCGCCTGATCGCTGTTTTAAAGTATATCGAAAACAATCTTCATGATCAGATCACTCTCGAAGAAGTGTCTGATCTTGCCTGCATGTCGAAACATTCTTTCTGCAGGTTCTTTAAGAGCCGGACAAATAAAACGTTCTTCAATTACCTCATTGAGCTCCGGATGGATCATGCCTGTAAATTATTGCGTTCGGATGATAAACCTATTTCCGATATTGCTTTTTTAAGTGGGTATAACTCTGACTCTTATTTTTGCAAGGTTTTTAAAGAATACACAGGAGAAAGCCCTTATCAATACAAGCGCAGGGTGCAGGAGTCGAATAAATACATGTATGTTTATCATGACTGATTTTCCCTTCTTTCATATAGGATCAATTTGTCAATATACTGATATTTCATATCAATAATTATATATCGGTCGTTTTGATTTGTTGATATTTTCGGTATGCATACGATTACTGTTGCATTAAAACCAGGATAATATGTTTCGGGTAGCTTTGATGGGGATTTATCATGAGTCGAATACTTTTATAACAGAAACGACAAGCCTCGAAAATTTTAAGAGAGGGCGTTTGCTGCGTGGAGAGGCGATCAAAGAACGATACCGGGATGCCCATCATGAAATTGGCGGAATGCTGGAAGTAATGAATGATGAAGAGGTGGAAGTGATCCCGCTTTTATTCGCTTCCGCTGTACCCGGCGGTGTGGTTGAAGACAATGCGTACAGGCTGCTGCTGGATGAAATGATGGATATGTTGAAGAATGCAATGCCGGTTGATGGTTGCCTGGTGGTGCCGCATGGTGCCGCGGTTGCGCAGACAGAGCCGGATATGGATGGACACTGGTTGAGCAGGGTTCGCGAAATTGTCGGACCCCACGTGCCAATTGCAGGCACGCTCGATCCTCATGCGAATCTTAGCCAGCGAATGGTGGATGCCACCGACGTACTGGTGGCCTATCAAACGAACCCTCATATAGACCAGCGGCAAACCGGCAAACGTGCGGCGAAACTGCTGACAGATATATTGCGCGGAAGAATACAGCCGGTGCAATATCTCGCACATGCTCCGGTCGCAATCAGCATCGAGCAGCAAAACAGCAGTCAATATCCCTGCACATTATTATTTGAGAAGGCTACGGATATTGCAGCGAACCCGGTTGTTTTAAACGCCAGCGTTTTATTGGGATTTCCTTACGCAGATGTTGCGGAGATGGGCACCTCTTTTTTAATTGTTACAAATAATGATATAAGTCTTGCACGCAGTTCGGCAGAGAAACTTTTGAACACATTGCTTAAGCATCATACCGATTTTGTGGGGCATAAGGAACCGTTAGCAGCTCAACTGTCAGCAATAATTTCATTGCCCAAGCCCGTTTTACTGTTGGACATGGGAGACAATGTTGGCGGTGGCTCCAACGGTGACAATGTTTTTCTGCTGCATGCCCTGGAGCGTGACGGCCGGTTTAAATCCTTTGTATGTATTCATGATCCTGCGGCTGTGCAGGCTGCAGCATGTTATCATACAGGAGATGAATTCGACTTGTCGTTTGGAAAAGAATATGAAACGGGAAAACCTTATCATACGAAGGTCACGCTTCTTGCGGTTGTGGATGGCAAATTCAGCGATGATAATCCCAGGCATGGCGGTGAAGTGAATTATGACATGGGTCCGACGGTTATCGTGAATACTGATGCAGGAAACACGGTGATGATCCATTCGGTCAGGCTGGCCCCATTTAGCCTGAATCAGCTATTATCATTTGGAATAAAGCCCGGAGAATTTGATGTGCTCACGGCTAAAGGTGTGAATGCTCCCGTTGCGGCATATGGCGAGGTTTGCCCCATTGTATTGCAGGCCGATACACCGGGCGTAACGCAGGCGGATATGACAAGATTCACCTACCGGAACATAAGGAGGCCTATGTTTCCCTTTGAACCGCTGGATACTATCAACAATAAACTATGAAAAAAAGAAAAGTTGCGTCAAAACAATTCAGGGAACTGCCCTGGTATACAGAGGGCCCTTCGAGAGACAGTTCGGGCGCTTTCTTTTTTACCACGTTGAATGGAGGAGCCATTATGCGGATAGGTGCCAATGATGATGAAGCGGCAGAATGGGGAAAAGGTATCAGGCCCAACGGACAGGTTATTTTGCCGAACGGCCATCATCTTGTTTGCGATGCAGGTAATGCAAGCATCAGCCGTTATGATATCTCCGGGAATTTATTGGGATATGATGTGAAGGATCATTGCGCAGGAGAAAAGATCAGCGCACCTAATGATATTATTGCAGATTCGTCCGGAGGTATTTATTTCACCGACTCGGTGCGGCATCATGGCTATGTATATTATTATTCTTCGGATGGAGTTCAGAAAGTTGTTGCCCGGAATATGGATTTTCCCAATGGAATAGCGTTGTCGAAAGACGAACGCACATTATTTATTGCCGAGAGCTATAAAAACAGGATACTGTGTTTGTCTTTGTTGGGACCGGGAGCAGGTGCGGGTGAATGTGAAGTGTTTGCCAACCTGCCGGAAAATACCCGGCAGCCTGGCTTTAATTTCCCGGATGGAATTAAAATAGCCGGCGATGATACTCTTTGGGTTGCACATTATGGAATGCAGGTTATCCAGGTATTGGATAGGAATGGAGACTGTATAGACAGCTTGCCGGTGGATTTTCCCCGTCCCAGCAACCTGTTTATAGATGGTGATCATGTGTTTGTGACGGGAGGCTTTGACGAGCCGGGACCGGGTGGCTTTGTCCTGATGAAATTATTCTGAATCCTGAATTCATTTAATACCATGTTGCCAATCATTTTATATTCTTCGTCAATATATCATCATGGAATGAAAATCTTTCTGAATAGTTTTATCTGAATGAAAAACGAAGTTTAAAAGTTTAAATATTTGTGATGCAAAAAAAAGAAATAGGTAACGGCGCTTCCAGGTTTACATATCTTATTGTGTTAATTGCTTCGTTTGGCGGCTTCATGTTTGGGTTCGACCTGGTGGTGATAGCAGGGGCACTTCCATTTTTGGAAATAGATTTTCATTTAACGCCGCTCACTAAGGGGTTTGCGGTGAGCAGCGCGATTTTGGGATCGGTCACGGGCCCACTTTTCGGAATGTGGTTCACCGAAAAGATTGGCCGGCGAAAAACCATGATGTTTGCTGCTGTATTTTTTATGATATCTACCGTAGGAAGTGCATTTGCTATGGGAATATGGGATTTTTCGGTATGGCGGTTCATGGGAGGGATCGGTATTGGCCTGGCGATGATTTCCTCACCGATCTATATTGCTGAATTGTCACCTCCGCATCTCAGGGGTATGCTTGTAAATGTTAACCAGTTATCAAATGTAATAGGTATTAATCTTGCGGTCATCGTGGGGTATTTTTTTTCATTTGATGGTTGGGGATGGCGCTGGATGTTCGGTTCACAGGCTATCCCCGTGGGGCTGCTGATGCTGGGGTTGCTGCTGGTTCCTGAGAGCCCGAGATGGCTGGCTGCGCGCGGAAGATCGGCAGCGGCGCTGGACGTTCTGACAAAGGTTAATGGAAAGAAGAATGCAGAAAATGAGTTGAGAGAAATAGAAGAAGAGCTCATCCGCTCTGCAGACAACAAGGGTGATTTTAAAGATCTGTTTAAGGCTGGCAACAGCACCGCGCTTTTTATCGGTATAGTGCTGATGATATTTTCGCAGATCAATGGTGTGAATATGATCCTGCTGTATGCGCCGACTATTATGACAGAAGTGGGGGTCAGCTTTGGCTCTTCTGCTATCTTAAGCTCAATTCCTGTTTATTCACTGATCCTGTTCACTACTGTCCTGGCGTTTTATTTTATAAAGCGATTCTCAAGGAGAGGATTATTGGCCGGCAGCGTCATATTTATGATACTCGGTCATATAATTATGGCTATAAATCTCCATATGCATTGGCCTCCTTTGTTTTCTTTAATACCGCTGCTGATTTCAACAGGAGCGTTCACAATCGGATTGGCGCCCCTGAGCTGGATCATCGTATCGGAAATTTTCCCTAACAGGATCAGGGCCAGGGCGCTTGGTGTGGTTTGCTTTTTTTTATACCTGGCTTCTTTTATCACCGCGCAGTTCTTCCCGGTGATGACCGACTGGTTTACTAAACATTACGATTCCACAGCAGGCGTGTACTGGCTCTTTGCAGGTATCTGCACGCTGTGCCTGGTATTTTCTTTAAAATTTGTTCCTGAAACAAAAGGATTGAGCCTCGAAAAGATCAGTGAATTCTGGCACTGACAATAATTGAATCGGTAACCGCTAACATATCAGCATATCTATAAGTTATAATAATGAAAAAAAATATTATCCTCGTTTCATTTTTATTGATTGGCTGTCTTCAGGCAATCCGGGCACAGAGCAATAATCAGCAATCATCGAAGAAGATAATCAGCATGTATGTGCATCAGCACTGGTCTTATAACCATCCTTATTCTGCGCGGACGTGGACGCTGGAGGATTGGAAAGGCTACCTGGAGGGGCTTTCCGCTTTGGGATACAACACTGTTTTTATTTGGGCCGTGATGGAGACCATGCCTGTTCCCCAAACTCCCAGCGATTCTGCATACGTGGAAAAGATGGTGAAGGTTATTGATTTTGCGCATTCCATTAATATGCGCGTGTTTTTCCCGATATGTCCTAATATAACGGTCAAGGATAACCGTGAAGCGCAAAAATATACGTATGAGAACAGGCCCTTTTTCCATACGGATGAGCGCGTAAACCCTGCGGACCCGGCTGCTTTGGCGAGGTTTATGGATCGCACGGAGAAGCTGTACCGGCCTATTTTGGAGAAGGCGGATGGAATTACTCTCATCGACAGCGATCCGGGTGGATGGCCGAACTCGACCTATCTTGATTTTGTGTACCTGGTGGGGCAATACAGAAGATTGCTTGATCGCATCCGTCCGGGCATCGAATTATATTATTGGGCGCATGCAGGATGGGAAGCTTACGGAAAATTTTATGCAACAGGTGTTTTTGAAGTAGATAAACCGGAGGTTTTCAGGGAAGTGATCAGTCTGCTTGCCAAACAGCATTATGAACCGTGGGGCGTGGGATCGAGTATTTATAATGTGAATGACCTGTTGGGACCGCTGGGCCTGAAAGATCGCGGGCTGGCTATCAACTATGGAGCAATTGAAGGTGAGCCCACATTTCCTTTTACGCTTTATGAAGAGGGCGATAACGGTTCAGCGTATAAAGGCGGTAAAAATATGGCAGCGCGCGGCGTGTTCGGCAATGCCCAGACGCATTGTGTGCAACTGCCAAACACTTTTGCATTTGCAAGAGCTGCACAGGGCAGGCCTGCCGGCAAATCGGACTATATATCTTTTGCCGACGACCTGATTGTTGGCAAGGGAAAAATAATTGTTGAAGGATGGGAGGCCCTGAACAGCAGCAACCTGAAACAGGTCCAGGTGGCAATTGGCAAATTGGAAAAATTAAATAATGGGCGGTTGGTCACCGGTCCGTTGAAAGGATTATTATTCGGCGATCCTAAAAGATTTGTTGAAGACCTGGTTGATGAATTGCGCATTGCATACACTCTCCAGGCTTTCATACAAAAAGTGAACGAGCCGGGATTTCACCGGCAGCAGATAAAAAAAACTTTATCGGATTTTATTGTTTCCGTGGAGAAATGGCAGGTCAAACATGGCTACAGCAATCAGTGGAACTGGCCTAAAATGAATGAAGCGCTCAGGAAGCTCGGCTCCGCACAGTTGAACAAAACCCTGGATTCTTTAAATCCTGTGGATGACGAAGGTGATACGGCATTTGAACGTATAAAGAGAGGATATGCCCGACTTGAACATTACAGTCCCAGGCTTATTCAATCGATGAAGATTGCATTGCAGGAACTCTGATCTGGGAATAAGGAGGATTTAAACTAATTAAAATACACAATATGAAGATTGCCGATGTATTGCCACTGTCGAGGCACAGGCTTTGGTATTTGGCCAAACAGGTTGGCGTAACACATGCAGTTTCGAGATTACCTGCAAAGGAAAACGGGGAAGCTTCGTGGGATTATAACGACCTGCTGACGCTTAAAGAGAAATTCAGTGATTTCGGTTTTACACTTGAAGTGCTTGAACCGGGATTAAATGCGCAGATGCATAAAATAAAACTGGGAGTGACCGGAAAGGAGGAAGAAATTGAAAATTGCAAGAAGCTGATCCGTAACATGGGAATATTGGGAATCCCTGTTTTATGCTACAATTTCATGGCCCAGTTCAATTGGATGAGAACTTCCGTTTCGACGGTATCCCGCGGCGGGGCGCTGGTTACAAGTTACAATCATGCGCTGATGAAGAATGCACCATTCACAGACGCAGGTTTTGTAACAGAGCAGCGTTTATGGGATAACCTCAAATATTTCATGGAGCAGATAGTGCCTGTGGCAGAAGAGTATAAAGTGAAACTGGCCCTTCATCCGGATGATCCCCCGATTTCTCCCATACAGGGCATATCGAGAATTATCACCAGCGCAGAAGCGCTGCAGAAGGCTATCGATCTCGTACCGAGTGCATACAATGGAATCACGTTATGCCAGGGGACCCTGGCTACAACAGGTGTGGATATTCCATCCGTGATACAGCAGTTCGGGAAGCAAAAGAAAATTTTCTTTGTTCATTTCAGGGATGTGAGGGGAACAGCGGAAAATTTTGTTGAAACCTTTCATGACGACGGGCAAACGGATATGTATGAAGCCATAAAGGCCTACAAGGAAATCGGTTTTGAGGGACCGGTGCGGATTGATCATACGCCAACACTTGAAGGCGAAAGCAATGATGAGCCCGGTTACAGTGAATTAGGGCGCCTTTTTGCAATAGGATATCTCAGGGGCTTACAGGAAAGTGTTGAAAAGATTTAATAAACATCAAGAATATTTTATGGAAAGTTCTAAATATGCCCGCTCTGCTGCCATGCTTACGCGCGCAAAGGAAGCGCTTGCCGGCGGTGTGTCTTCCGAGTTCCGAAAGTATAATCATCCCCATGCTCTTTTCTATTCTCATGCCAAAGGAAGCAGGATCTATGATATTGATGGAAATGAGTATGTTGATTTTACATTGAGCCAGGGACCGTTGATCCTGGGACATTCACACGAGAAAGTGCTCCGGGCTGTTAATGAATATTCGAGCCTGGGACAAATGTTTGCCGGCCAGCATGTCAAAGAATTGGAGCTTGCGGAAAAACTGAACCGGTTAATTCCCTCATCCGAGCTTGTAAGGTTCTGTCTCGACGGAACTGAAGCGATACAGACGGCGCTGAGAATAGCAAGGGCCAAAACGGGCAGGCAAAAATTTTTGCGTTTCGAAGGTCATTATCACGGTTGGCTGGATAATGTAGCTTTTGGCATATCTGCCCCGAATATTGAAGCGCTTGGCAGCCCTGAATCTCCCAATGTTTTTCCATGGAGCGCCGGGATATCGGAAATAGCAAGAAACGAGTTTATCATCATTCCATGGAATGATGGGGAACTGCTTGAAAAAGTGCTCGCAGAGAAACATGCCGGGATCGCCGCTGTTATCACCGAACCTATTATGTGCAATAATGGATGTATTCTCCCTGAAAATGGATACCTGTCATTGATGAGAAAACTGTGTGATAAATATGGCATCACTTTGATTTTTGATGAAGTGATCACAGGTTTCAGGATAGACCTGGGAGGTGCGCAAACGTATTTTGGCGTTACGCCCGACCTGTCTGTTTTTGCCAAGGCAATGGGCAGTGGATATCCTGTCAGCGCAATAGTTGGCAAAAAAGAATGGATGAACCTGGTTGCTTCGGGCAAAGTGATTCATGCAGGCACAATGAATTCGAGCAACCCTACAATTGCGGCTTCGCTGGCAACGATTGAGGTGCTCGAAGAAGAGCTGCCTTACCAGCGGTTTTTTGAACTGGGAAGAAAATTAATGGACGGGTTGTCGCAAGCTGCACGCCGGCATAATCATGCAATGCTGATACAGGGCCCTGGCCCGATGTTTACCACCAGCTTTACAACATTGAGGTATTTTAAAAATTACAGGGACACGCTTCTTGCCGATAAAGGAAAACTCAATGAATTTATTGCGGGCATGCATGATTCGGGAGTAAGGATAATTGGCCGCGGACTTTGGTATATCAGCGCTGCACATACACATGATGATATTGATTTTGCCATAGACAAAGCGCATGAAGTGCTTGCAGGAATGTAAACAGCGGGTTAATGCTATATAGAATTTTATGAATATTTTGATAGCGCCCAATGCTTTCAAGCATAGCATTGATGCAGAAACGGCGGCGGCAGCGATAAAGAAAGGGATAGAAATGAGTGGCCTGCACGCGAACTGTTCATTGTTTCCAATAGGCGACGGCGGCAACGGCACAGCCAGGCTGATCGCAGATAAATACCACGCCCGTGAAATCAGCACGACAGTGACTTCGGTTGCGGGGAGAGCGGCTGGGACCGGTTATTACCTGATGGATAATAATAAAACGGCGGTTATGGAAATGTCTGCCGCCACAGGGATACATCTTTTACGTGAAGATCAATTGGATCCGCTTAACCTGAATTCGTACGGAACCGGTGAAATGATTAATGATGCGCTGGCCCGCGGTGTTTCGAGAATAATATTGGGAATGGGCGGCTCGGCCACTGTTGATGGGGGAGCAGGTATATTAAAAGCATTGGGCGTTGATTTTTTGGATAAGAATGGCGATTCTATTTCTTTCTTACCGTCGGGTTTTCTGCAACTCGCCAAACTGGATCTTTCAGGTATTGATAAGCGGATCTTCGGCTGCGAGGTTATTGTGCTGTGCGATGTAAAGAACCCGCTGCTTGGAAAAGAAGGTGCAGCACGTGTTTTTGGCCCTCAAAAAGGAGCAGACGAAAAGACCATACATGAATTGGAAATAAGACTGGCGCATTTTTCTTATATATTGAAACAGCAACTGGATATTGATGTAAAAGAGATACCGCACGGCGGAGCTGCGGGCGGAACTGCTGCCGGGTTGCATGCTGTTTTGAATGCGAAGCTGGTGAATGGCATTGACTATTTCCTGGACGTTACGGGCTTTAACGAGGCTTTGCTTAAAACCGACGTCCTCATCACGGGAGAAGGAAGCATAGATGAACAGACAATATCCGGCAAAGCACCTTTTGGTGTTGCCAGGAGAGCAAAACAGCAAAATATAATTGTCATTGGGCTGGCTGGCAGTGTTCCGCTGATGCCAAACGCACAGATGCAAGCATATTTTGATAGTTTGTTTCCGATAAATAAAGGATTGGACGAGCTTAAAGAATCGCTTGCATTGACAACTGTGAATCTTACCCGAACATCCGCTCAGTTAGGAAAGCTTATTTCAAGGATCTCTGCTATAAACATTTCCTTTAATCAATTAAATAACGTTTGGTAAATGTTAACCGATTTACATATCTTGTTAACTTTCTACTGCCACAACTTATCAGCATTTAATATTTTTGGAAAAGGTTATCAGAAGTGTATCTGCGCAGTGCACTTTCTGCCAATGATATTGCAGTTTCAATGGTTTCGCAGATCGTTTTACAATCAGTTAGTTGAAGTCAGCTCAAATCTTTGTTCAGTGCCGGACCGCATTTAAGAAAATATAAATCCATAGTAAAATGTTTCAGTCCATCCGCTTTTGAATAAGCGTATGCAATCACCGAGGGTCGATAATTAATATTAACCAAATTAACCAGGTTTATGCGAATCGTTTCATTTCAATTTAAGACAGCCATTTATCAGGCATGTTTGATTTTGCTGTTGCTGTGTATTCCACGCGATGGGTATTCAGGACAGGCAGCTAAAGGTGACATCAATTCTTCAGTGCCCCCGAAGGAGATAGATATCAGCGGAAAAATAAGGGATTCGCTGGATCAGAGCCCGCTTGTGAGCGTTACCATAGAAGTAGTGGGTGCAGGCAGAACAACCAGGAGCGGCATTGATGGCAGCTATCATATCCGTGCCAGTGAAAATGCGACGCTGGTTTTTCGTCATGTGGGGTATGCTGAAAAATATGTGTATGTGGGGAACCGGAATAATATCGATGTATTGATGGTCAGCTCTTATCTCGGTCTTGATGAAGTGGCGGTGGTGGCTTTCTCCACCCAGAAAAAAGAAACAGTCACAGGCGCTATTTCTTCCGTCAAAACCCGCGAGATTAAACAGAGCCCTGCTGCTAACCTTGCCGTTACACTGGCCGGAAGGCTGCCGGGTCTTACAACATTGCAGACCAGCGGTGAGCCCGGCCGTGATTTCACTTACCTGTTCATCAGGGGTCGTGCGACGGTTAATCAGACCAGCCCGGTGGTATTGATCGATGGTATTGAAAGAGATCTCTCTTATATCGATCCCAACGAAGTGGAATCGGTGACCATATTAAAAGATGCTTCAGCTACAGCATTGTTTGGTGTTCGCGGCGCCAATGGTGTAGTACTGGTGACTACCAAACGAGGCACTTCGGAACTGCCGCAGATCAACTTCAGCATGGAAATGGGGCTACAGAGCTTCCCAAAATTTATTAAAACCGTCGATGCATATGATTACGCATCGCTTAAAAACCTGGCACTGGAAAATGATGGGTTGTCGCCTATGTATTCGGATCACATGCTGGAGATGTATCGCACCGGTGAAGATCCGCTTCGCTTTCCGAACACCGACTGGCGGAAAATCATGGTGAAGGATGTGTCGCTGCAGAACAGATACAACCTGAACATTTCCGGAACCAGCAATAATAAGGCGATGTCTTATTTTGTGAACGCAACCTATTTGAACCAGGGCGGCCAGTTTAACGTGGAAAAGGGCCTGCCTTATGACCCTTCCTTCAAACTGGACAGGTATTCTTTCCGTTCGAATATTGATTTGAAACTGAACAAATCATTGAAGGTGTTTTTGAATGTTGCCGGCTACCTGGAAAAACAAAATATGCCTATGGGCATGCTGGCCAGGCTGGGAGATGTAAACCAGGTACTCACCGGCGAATCGCCGGCGGGATACCTGATCATCAATATTGCCGACCTGCCTGCGAACACCCCGGGTCCCCTGACTCCCGATGGAGAAGTGGTCACAGCCGCGAATGTTGACTGGCCTGCTTACGGGTTAATGAACCGTTCGGGCTATGTAAAACAAACCAGGAGCAGTGTATTGGCCTCTTTCGGTGCAGAACAGCAACTTGATTTTATCACTCCGGGTCTGTCTGCAAAAGTGATCGCATCCTTCGATACCCGTGCAGTGAACAATATGTGGGGCAACCGGGAATTTGCCAAGTATATACAATTGATTAACCCCAATGTGCCTGCCAGCGATGGCAAAGACAGTGTATACTTCAATAAGTATTCCGCTCATGAAAATACGCCACTGAGCATTGGTGGTGGGAGAACATTTTCTTCTTTATCAAATTTCCAGGGTTACCTGAATTATGCGAGAACCTTCGGCAGGCATAATGTTTCCGGAATGCTGCTTTTCCAGCAACAGCAAAATATTGCGAATATCGACCTGCCCTATAATCTTCGCGGTGTGTCGGGGCGTTTCACGTATGGATATGATGATAAATATTTCTTCGAATTCAATGCGGGATATAACGGATCCGAACAATTTGCCAAAGGAAAGCGATACGGATTTTTCCCTGCATTTTCTGCCGGCTGGCTCATGTCGAAAGAGAATTTCTTGAAGAACAGTGAAGTGATTACTTCGGCGAAACTGCGTGGCTCATACGGATGGGTCGGAAACGATCGCATTGGCAGCCGCAGGTTTTTATACCTGGATGATATTACGGTAGTGGGCGGTGGATATAATCTTGCACTGGGCCGCACGCAGAGCATTGCTATTAATATGCTTAAGAATGCAGACATCAGCTGGGAGATTGCCAGGAAGCTGAATATCGGGCTTGAGCTGCGCCTCCTGAATACGATTGATCTTACAGTAGACGTATTCAGAGAAAGAAGGAGCAATATTTTGCGCTCGCGCGGAACCATTCCGCTCATTAATGGTTTCGCCGCCAGCATACTACCCCCTGTTAACATAGGCGTTATCGAGAATAAAGGATATGAAATAGAACTGGGTTATCGGAAAGCTTTCAACAAAAATCTGTCTTTTCTTACCAAGCTGAATTTCAACTACGCCATCAATAAACAGATTTATGCGGATGAACCGATGCTGAACTCATCCTTTGCTTATAAATACAGGCAAACCGGGTATTCGCTGGGACAGTATTTTGGCTACAGAGTGCTGGGTTATTTTAAAGACGAAGAAGATGTTCTTAACTCACCTGTACAAAACGTTGGCGGCCATCCTTCAAGACCCGGAGACTTCAAATATGCCGACTTGAATAAAGACAATATTGTTGATGAACGCGACATTGCGCCCATAGGTTATTCCGACGTGCCTGAATATACTTTTGGCGCTGCGTTTAGCTTCACTTACCGCGACTTCGATATCAGCGTACTGTTCCAGGGCGTAGCCAATGTTTCGAGGTACTTCTGGGGCAGGGGTGTTTTTGCCTCCAATGATTCTAAAAATTATACGCCCCGCCATTTACAAAGCTGGACGGCTGAAAGAGCTGCTAACGGAGAGACTATTAATTATCCCCGTTTGACAACGCAGGTTTCGCCTAATGAAATCATGAATGATTTTTTCCTGAATGATGCGAGCTTTATCCGTTTAAAGAATGCAGAGATCGGTTACAATCTGCCAATCAGGTGGGCCAATAAAATATCTGCTAATAAAATAAGGGTTTATGCCAATGCATCAAACATCTCCACCTGGGATCACTTACGCATGATTGATTTGGACCCTGAGATTCCCGCAGGCACTTCTTATCCGATTCCACGAATAATCAACTTTGGCGTAAACGTAATCTTTTAGTGGTTAAAGAAAAGTTGTCTGATTTTCCAACACCAAAATTTTTAATTGCATGAAGATGTCAAAAATATTCCTGTCATTGGCCACCGCGAGCCTGATAATGCTGTGTGGCTGCAAAAAAAATCCGCTGGATATCACACCGGATGGTAGAATCACAATTGATGATGTGTTTAAAGATGAGATAAAAACAGAAGCATTTTTAAACACGGTCTACGGACAGATACCTCATTATTTTTATTCGTACGACTGGCTTGAGTTTTTAGCCGGCATAACCGACGAGGCGCAGGACGCCAGGGGTACCTTTATCAGTTGGATGATGCCGCAACGCTGGATCAGCGGCGGTCTCACCACCACTTACAATCCTATATTCCCTCTTGATTATCCCACCTGGTGGAGAGGTATCAACTATGCCAATCTTTTCCTGGCCAATATCGACCAGGCTAAAATATCCAATGAAAGCTACAGAAGCCGCCTGAAAGGTGAGGCCCAGATACTGAGAGCCTTTTTCTATTGGGAACTGATCAAACAATTCGGCGCTATGCCGGTTGTGAAAGAACCGTTTGCACCCGGATATGATTTTGCTTCGCTGGTCAGGCCTGATTTTCAAACCAGCATTGATTTTATTATCAGCGAGTGCGATGATATTATAAATAATCCCAACGTTCCCATGCGGTTGCTGAATGAAAATGAGCGTGGGCGATTTCCTAAATCGGTGGCTTATGCCATTAAATCGGAGGCCCTGCTGTTTGCCGCGAGCCCTCTATGGAATTCCGGCGGTGATGTAGCGAAATGGGCGCGCGCAGCAACGGCTTCAAAAGAAGCCCTGCAGGCGCTCACGCAGAACGGCGAGTATGCGCTGGCGGCGGATTATGAAAGTTATTTTCAAAAAACGCAGGATCTTGGATCTGTATTGATTGACAGGGAAACTATCCACGAAATCCCGGGCACCAATGATATGGTGTTCAGCGTGATCAATGCTATTCCGGGCACACTGTCGGGTGGAACCGCAGCGGGCGCTGTGCCTTCGCAGGAACTGGTGGACAGTTATGATATGCAGGCCACAGGTGAGCCGGCGATATTGGGATATAATGATGAAGATCATTTGCAGCCTATTATCAATCCTGCATCGGGATACGACGAAAATAATCCTTACGTGGGCAGAGATCCCAGGTTTTATGCCACCGTATGGTATAATGGAGCTTACTATGGAGTTGTAAACGGTGATCCTTATACGATAGATACCTATATAGGAGGAAGAGATCAATTGCTGGATCATACGCAGATGGAACATACCAGGACTGGTTATTACCTGAGAAAATTTTATGATCCTTCTGTTCAGGGATATAATGGCCAGAGCTCCCGTTTCAAAAAATTCCGCCTGGCAGAAATTTATCTCAACCTCGCAGAAGCAGAAAATGAAGCGAATGGCCCCACCCAGGATGCTTATGACGCCGTTAATGAGATCAGGAAAAGAGCGCATATGCCGCTGTTGCCCGGAGGATTGACACAGGACCAGCTCAGGGATAGGATACGCCGCGAACGCCGCGTGGAATTTGCCTTTGAGGAAAACAGGTTTTGGGATACCCGGAGATGGAAAACACTGAACCATACAGATAAACTTGTGACGGGGATGCGAATCACTAAAAATGGTAATGGTTCTTTTTCCTACACCCGCTTTGTCACCGAGCGCAGAAATGCAGGATGGCAGGATAAATACCTGGTTTTCCCAATACCTTTAAATGAAACGAATCTCATACCCGATTTTTCCGCTCATCAAAACCCCGGATGGTAATTCATCATTATTATTCAAACTATAAAATTTAAACGAACCATGCGTAGACCATTTTTCCTGGGCATTCTGATATTAAGCACTTTTGCCGTCATGAGCCAGCCGAACCAGCCTCAAAAAAAATCATCAGGCACGCGTATTGTTTTCATGGGAAATTCAATCACAGCCGGTTGGGATCTTGTTAAGTGGTTTCCCGGCAAAGATTATATTAACAAAGGAATTTCCGGTCAGACAACTGCCCAGATGCTGGCCCGCTTTGACAGCGATGTTTTGGCACTCGATCCTGATGTGGCGGTGATACTGGGCGGCACCAACGATCTCGCCGGGCTTATCCCGGTGGACACTATATTTAAAAACATCGTGGCGATGGGAATGAAAGCCTATAAAAAGGGTGTGAAAGTCGTTTTCTCCTCTGTGCTGCCGGTGTCCGATTGCTGTAAGACCATCGAGCCTTCTGCGTTAATCATTGAATTGAACATGAAGCTGCGTCAATTTGCGGCAGAAGCGGGATTTTTATTTGTCGACTATCATCACCTGATGCGCAATTCAACAGGAGGGCTGAAGAAAGAATTGACCTTCGACGGGGTTCATGTCAACATAGAAGGCTGCAAGGTGATGACAGAAACGTTGAATACATTGCTGCGCTCTGCAGGTTATTGATCCCGGCATATTTTTGAAAACAGCTAAACAAAAATGAAATGTCAACTTCTGTGAATGATCCCTCAATGGAAGCTTCAGGATGGTCGAGGCGTGCGCTGTTGAAGATGGCTGGTCTCGGAGGAGCGATGGCCGCAATGCCCGCTATCCATGCCGCTGGTGTTGCCGGCTCACCTGATAAGGAGTGGGTGTTCAATGTATTGAAATTCGGAGCAGTGGGCGATGGAAAACATGACGACACTGCCGCGGTTCAGGCGGCAGTACTCGCAGCGGAGAAAGTAGGCGGTACTGTGGTTTTCCCACCTGCGGCAAAATACCTGCTGGGCGATATCAAAATCACCCGGCCGGTTAAAATTGAAGGCGCCGGGGGAAAAATACCTGTTATCGCTAAATCTTCCACAACTGTTCTTTTTCATATTTCCAGCAACACGGTGTACCTGTCCAATTTTCATGTGGATATGAGCGCTGCCAAAGCGAATGCTGTTGTTGTTTTCATCGATTCAGCCAAGGAACGCCTGAGAGATATTTTCCTGAGCCTTCTTTTCGTGGAAGGCTGCTATGTTTTTACGAGATGCCAATGGAAAGGGACAGATTGTTAACCTGCATCTCGATAACATATATTGCAGGAACAACCGGGGCGCCACCATTCATTTAACGAATGCTTTCGGTTACATCTATTTTACCAATGTCACTGTTGACAATGTTCCCGAAGCCAATAAGGGAACACCGATCGATTATAGCGGGATCATTATTGAAATCGTGCAGGGAATCATTCTCGACAAATGTGATGTTACGGGCGGAAACGGCCACATTGATAACAACGGGTTCCTGTTTAAGAAATGCGAGGTGATCCATCTTCATAATTGCATGGCCGATTATTCAGGTGGGGTGGGATACAGGTTTGAACAAACCTGGTATATTTATTTCGACACCGTTGTGGCTTCTCTGTGCAGTCATGGCAGCGTGCTTATGGACAACTGCAGGTTCGTTCATGGTGTGAATATGATTAATGTGGGAAGAAGGGAATTGCCCACTTTCCGCGTGGCACAGGCTCACGGGATACGGGCAATCAAAACGCACGATATGACATTTTCCGGCATACATGCCCGGGGACATACCGGCAATGGCCTGCAATTGGAAGGCTGCAGCCATTCTGCCTGGAGCGCGGTGCATATTTTTTATAATGATGGTGCGGGCATCGTTGAAGACGATATGCATCAACCCGGTGCGGGCGGTAATTTATTCACCGGTTGTGTGTTGGGTGAGAACCAATCCGGCAACTATCGTCTCGCTTCTTCCAGATCCTATATATGCCAGACCATTCTTGATTCCGGGTTGTTCCAGGCCAGTCAGAACGGACCTTCATCGGGTTGAATCATATTTAATTATTGTATTGTCTGGAACCCGTTATCAAACATGAGATCTTTGTCGCGGCTGTCCTGTGAAAGTGTTTTGCCCGACCAGGTAATGGTTTTTGGCTTTTGATTTTGAAAATTCAATGTCAGCGTAAGTGTTTGTATTTTCCAGGTATCGTGTCCGTTCGGTGTGATGGAAATATGCAGCTTGCCACCATTGCTGAAATCGTTTAGCACCGGTGCGCGCATCACGGGAAGAGGCAATGAGCCCTGGTATTTTATTTCTCCTGTCGGTGTGCCGGCGGTCATCTGCACAGGATCTGATTCGTTGGCCGCATATTCATCAGTATTACTGTTGTTGACATACATCGCCGCCTGCTGGCCATTGCTGTTGAACAGCTCAAGCGTGTAATGCGTGTCTCTGTCTTTTCCGTCGTCGCCGCTTCTGATGCTGACCATTGGGTTGGCAAGATTTGTGGGAGCATCTGCGGGAACGCAATTGCGAACGGTGAACTGGTCCGTTGCACTTTGTTCGCCTATAACTGCTCCATCCATATCATACAGTTCATAACTGATAGGTCTTGCATTTTGATAGGTGGCGCTTGAAAGAAGCGTTGAAATTTTATTTTGCAGGTCCTGCTTGTCGAAAGAAACAGTTGCTCCTGAGCTTGGGCCGCCAATAACATAGGCATTCACGTTAGTCGATGCGGCGCTGTTTTTCGATAACAGGTCGAGGTTCACATTCGCGTTCACTCCGAATCCTGAATATGCCGCTTTGAAATTATCAGCATCCGATTTCGACATAAAAGTGAATTCCATATTCGCCAGCACGCGCACCCCATAGCTCACACTTCCCATGATCACAAAAGGTGAAGAGCCGTTTACCGGTTTTTTAAAATAGCCACTGTCGGGAAGCGATGCACTCATAGTGAATAATGATTTTCTGGCGTCGATGGTCATATATACATGCCTGTCCTGTTCGTCGGTACTAAATACATTATTAAAACTGAAGCCATATCCGCTTCCGCCTGCGCCCAGTTTGAGGTTGAGATCGGCGTTATTGGCCGATTCAAAAACCTGGTAGGCCATGCTTTCATTGGCAGAAGCTCCCTGAAAGCGACTGAAGAGCTCGGCCAGCGCTGTGCTGATCGTTGCCTGGTTGGGATTTGCGACCATTTCATAGGTCGGTGATTGCATATTGGGATTATCGCATCCGATAACAATAGGATTTCTGTTTGCCGTTTCTTCTTTGAAACTGCCATCGTACAGATGCTCATAGGTATAAATTGCGCCCGGAAAAATATGAGCGGTCTGCGCCGAATAATTGTTATTTAAGAAATCGGTGGAAGTTGCCGACAACGATACATTGGAAATAATGCAGTTAAGACCGTTACTATTATCTTCTCCTGTTTGCTTTGCATTGGCCTTAACAGCCGCTGACTGACCGGTAAAGGACGGATTTTTCTTCAGGCGGATGTGCAGCACGG
Source organism: Flavitalea sp. (assembly GCA_044224935.1). Classification (GTDB taxonomy): domain Bacteria; phylum Bacteroidota; class Bacteroidia; order Chitinophagales; family Chitinophagaceae; genus Flavitalea. Next base: position 49,572 of record JBGAJL010000007.1, on the reverse strand, counting down.
TGTTGTCGGGATAGCGCACGTCCTTGGTGAATGCGAACAATTTCATTTCGTTAGACGGTGAGAAATGGTTGTTCAACGTTTTTTTTACCAGCACGCCATTTTTTTTGTCTTTGGTGTTGAGGAAAACGAGCTTGTCGGCCTGTATTGTATTAACTGCGGTCTTTTGCATTACGGGAGACATCGTGCGTGCCGGCGCCTGCACAGGAGCCGGCGGGGGTGCGGGAGCGGCAGGTTGAGCGGGTGCCGCGGCAGGATGCTGCGTGATAGTTGTGCTGCGTTTGATTATCTGTGAAAACGCAGATGCTGACGCAAGTAATGTTGTGATGGCAATGAAAATTATCTTTTTCATATGAAGACTTTTTGTGTAGGCGATTTCTCGCGTTATACAAAATTGAGACGCATATGACCAGGTGCAGGAAAGTAACCGACGAATGGATAGCTGAAATCGCCGGATTGATGTATTGTATGCCATACCTCATAAATCAGGATAGCAGTCATCTGCCGGTTGTATATATTTGTTTGCTATGATACGATTGCCACTCCTCGTGCTTATTTATAGCCTGGTTAATCTGAATGCTGTTGCACAGCGTATAACCAATGCACCGACAGCTTTGCTTTATAATAAAGTGTATAATGATAAACAGCAGTTTCCCGAACTGGTGATGAATAAGGTCACCCACCGGTTCAGGCCTGAAGGCCTTGAGATAACGGATACGGCAAATCTTGTCCGCCTCGACAGATATTATTCGCTTGCCCGGCGTTTTGTTCGTTATGACATTAAATTTTCAGCAGATGCAAAGGCTGTCTTTCAAAGCGATAAGGGCGATTTTAAAGCCTACGTGGATGTGGCCGCAAAGAAAATAAGTATAGCCACGCAGCCTGTGACGGAAATGAGCGTATCGTTCCTGGACGCGGCTCATGATTATTTAATAGAGATCCATCGCGATTACCAACGTTCCGTGCTTAGAATTATCGATGTTTACACAGGTGAATCGGCCGAAATATCAGCCACAATGGATGGTGAGGGCGGATGTGGAAAGGGCTCTGTGCACAAAGGCTTTTTTGTAGGCAGGCAATATGACTATTATTGTTTCGGATTGGTTAACGGCACTTCAATTATTATACGACAGCTATGCGTATTATCCAGGCTGACAGATCTTAAGCTGTTGATATACGGTGATTCCATCACAGAGCCGGAAGGATATTTTCCCAGTGAAGATTTCCCGGCATCGTGGACGCAGTTGATCCTGAAAAATGTTAACGGCCCGGCCACGAGCAGCGGAAGAGGAGGAACAACGATTAAAGAATTATCGGAGAGAATAAAAAATGAACTGCCCTATGTGAAGGCTAAATATGTGATGATAACCATCGGCACAAATGGAGGTAATACAGAAAAGAATCTGGGTGAGCTTGTGGAATATATTTTTTCCCAGGGATCGATTCCTATATTAAATAATGTTCCCTGTAATGAAAGCGGAACGCAGATACAGTTGAATGCATTGATAGAGAAAGTGAGACGGAAATATAAGATCAGGGGCTGCCTGTTCGATATCGCCACATCATTGGACCATGATGGAAAGAATGTTGACAAAAGCACGATGTATTTTGAAGATTATGACTGGGGAAAAATATATCATCATCCGAATGTAAAAGGATCCCTGCTGATGTATACGCGTACGTTGATAGACGTTCCGGAAATTTATTATTAAATTTTTTTTTATTTCGGTACAGGTCAGGTCAAGAAAAGAAAAATAAGCTTCTAAATTCACTTCACTATTTATTAAAGCAGTTTTTTGCCAAGACTAATTCTTTAAAATATGAATAACGATTGCAGGGGCGCACTACGCCCGGTTTTATCAGTTTTGCTGGTAAATATTTTTCTTGCTATTTCAACCGTTATTTGCGCGCAACATGTCACCGTTGTCTCGGGGAAAATTATTGATTCCGTGAAGCAAACGGCAGTTAGCGACGCAACAGTATCGGTGGAAGGTGCTTCCACAACCGTTGTCACTAATGACGATGGCGAGTTCAGCATTGAAATGCCACTCGGTAAAAAGCTCACCGTTTCACATGTGGGATACCGGATTTTCATTATCACGGTAAAAGATTATTCACCATTAACGATTCCGCTTGTTCCCATTTCAAAAGAATTGACCGATGTGGTGGTAGTGGGTTATGGTCAGCAAAAGAAAGTGAGCGTAGTGGCTTCGATCTCCACTATGCAGGCAACCGCATTGTTGCAGACCCCGGCTTCCAATATCGGGGTGTCGCTGGCCGGACGTTTGCCGGGTCTCACAGTATTGCAGCGTTCCGGTATCCCGGGCTCCGAATCTATTGATTTTTATATTCGCGGGCGCAGTACCACCAATGAACAGAAACCTCTTTTAATGGTCGACGGCGTGGAAAGAGATTTCAGTGCGCTCGATCCGCATGAAATAGCCACTATTTCTATTTTAAAAGATGCTTCGGCAACTGCCGTATACGGTGTGCGCGGCGCCAATGGCGTTATCATGGTCACTACCCGGCGCGGATTTGTCGGCAAGCCGATCATCGACGTGGATATTGAAAATTCCTGGCAAACGCCGACACGCTTACCGAAGATGACCTCTGCATATGATTATGCAGTGCTGAGAAACCAGGTTGCTGAACAAAATGGAAATCCCCCGGAATATTCCGATTATGAACTGGAACGTTATCGCCTCGGCGACAAACGTGAGCTTTATCCGGTGAGGGATTATGTAAATGAATTCACACAGGTTGCGCCCATGAGGCGTGTGAATGTGAACGTCAGCGGGGGAACAGAGAAAATGCGATACTTCACCACAGTGGGTTATATCTACCAGCAGGGGTTATTCAAGACAGAAAAATTCGACGAATATAATTACGATTCAAAATCGAAAGCTTCCCGTGTGAACTTCCGTTCCAATTTCGATATCGATCTTAATTCCTCGCTGAAAATGTTCCTGAATATTGCAGGTTATATGCAGAAGAAGAACGATCCGATTATCGTTCCCAATAATCCTGCCTATTATGATGATGCGGCTGCTTATTCCGTGATGCTTGCCTCGCTCGTGCAGCGGCCGAATCTTGCCAGCAACGACCTTACGCCCGACGGCGAAGTGCTGAGCTCGTCCAAATTTGCGCTTGGAGGAACGGACAATGTGCCTTACGGAATGCTCAATCGCACGGGCTTTCGCAATGCCATGACATCACAGATCACCACAACCGTGGGAGCGGAGCAAAGACTTGATTTTATCACGAAAGGCCTGTCGGCAAGAGCAGTTGCCTCTTATGATGCGAATTCATTGAACACGCAGAGAAGAGAGCGCACTTTTGCTGTGTATGATGCGGTGCGCGACCCCTCTGCGCCTGATTCGCTCAGGTATGATATACTCGGGTCGTCGGTTAATTCTCCCCTCGTCGATCACCAGATACAGGCATTCACCAATTTATTCAATCTCGATGCATCTCTGAATTATGCACGGCGCTTTGGTCCGCATGATATTGGTGGAATGATCTTATTCAATCGCTATCAGCGGGTGGTGAATATTGAATTGCCTTACAATTATATCGGGTTCGTTGGCCGTGCCACCTATGGATATAAAAGCAAATATCTCGCTGAGCTGAACTTTGGTTATAATGGTTCTGAACAATTCGCTCCCGGTAAGCAATTCGGATTCTTTCCCTCAGCGTCCGTGGGATGGATAGCTTCCGAAGAAAATTTCATCAGGAATGCGATGCCCTGGATGGATTTCATGAAGATCAGGGCCTCATATGGAAAGGTGGGTAACGACCGGCTCGGCGCATCCCGCTTCCTCTATATCGAAAACTGGGGCACAGGTGGTGCAGGATGGACGGGCTTGCCGGATGGCACCGTTGAACGAAGCATCGCCAACAAGGAAATCAGCTGGGAGGTGAACAATAAATACAATGTAGGCCTGGAAACCCGTTTTCTCAAAGGGTTCAGCGCTGATCTCGACCTGTATTATGAAGTGAGAAATAATATTCTCACGCGCTCAGGCACCACACCGACAGGTATTTTCGGAACCGGTGCAGTGGGTGGCAATGGCCAGATATCACTTCCTCCACTTAACGAGGGAAGGGTTGAAAACCGTGGCTTTGAGCTCGTACTGGGGTATCAGAAAACCATCGGTAAGGATTTCAGGCTGCTGGTCAATGCCAATGGTGCATATAATCATAATAAAGTCCTTTTCCTTGATGAAGTGGATCTGCCTGCTGATTATGCAGTGCGGCAGCGTGCCACCGGCTTCAGGCTGGGCCAGCCATTTGGTTATAAAACCGCAGGATTTTTTAATACACAGCAGGAAATCGATTCCTGGTATGATCAGACACCGATTGGTGCAGCACCCAGGCTGGGCGACCTGAAATATGTGGATGAAAATGGTGATAAAAAGATCGATGAAAGAGATATGGTGCCTATCGGTAATCCCAACGTTCCTGAATGGAATTATGGCGCCGCAATAAGCCTGGGCTTTAAAGGGTTCGACCTCAGTGTTATGTTCCAGGGTGCTTCGGGCATGAGCTATTATCTCAGCGGCACCGGTATTTGGGAAACTGCCAATTTCAATGAATGGCACAAAGAAGCATGGTCACAGGAGAGATATGACAAAGGAGAAAAGATCACTTACCCGCGCCTTGATCCGGGAAGCACGGCCAGCAAACAGACCAGCGATTTCTGGATGGGCAATGCCAGTTATGTCCGTTTGAAAAATGCTGAGCTGGGTTATACGCTGCCGGGCACGGTTTCGCAAAAGATCGGCGCATCCAAAGTGCGCGCTTACATTAACGGGTTAAACCTGCTCACCTTCGATAAGCTGCCGGTTAAATATTATGACCCCGAACTAGGCGGCAATCTTACTTATCCCATCTTCAAATCCATTAACGTCGGTGTGAATGTTTCATTCTAAAAAAAATCAGGTTATGAAAAGGACTTTTCAGATATATATCTTCATCATACTAACCGGCTTTGCCGCTGTTATTCTTCCCGGCTGTCAGAAGGCATTGGAAAAAACGCCCGATGGCACCCTTACAATGGATAAAATATTGACTGATTATAACCGTACAAAAGGACTGATTTCCGTGGCTTACGGAAAAATATACGGATACCGCGATCAGATCTCATTCGTAATGCATCCCATAGAAGTGCTCACCGATAATGCATTCTGGGCTGCCACTTACAATGCGTACGATTGGTACAACGGCCAGCTTTCATTGTCAAATCCTGTTATCAACTGGCCCTGGAGCTCACCTTCCGAGCGCTTATGGCCCGACTTCTGGCAGGGTGTACGCTTTTGCAATATTGCAATAGAAAATCTTCCCAATGCCACAAAAATCAGTGATCATGAAAGAGATTCATGGATCGCAGAAGCGAGAATATTGCGCTGCTGGTATTACATGAACCTGCTGGAATTTTATGGCCCGATGCCCTGGGTGGATTTTGTATTCAATTCGAATTACAGCGACTGGGCCAACCTGAAAAGACCCACTTACGATGAAATTGCCACCAAGATCAGCGATGAATGCACAGACGTGGTCAATTCGGGTATTCTTCCCAATAAAAGATCTGTCGCAGAAGCACAATTCATTTCCAATGCAGTGGCGCTGGCCATTCGTGCAAGAGTGTTGCTGAACAACGCAAGCCCTTTGAATAACCCGGAAAACGACAGGAATAAATGGCAGCGTGCCGCTGATGCCGCACAGGATGTGCTCAACCTGCCTGAATATCATCTTGTGCCAATGAGCGATTACAAAAAACTGTTCGTCAGTTCTTTCACAACTGAATTGCCTGAAATTATCTGGCGCTCGCCTTTCGATAACAAAAGCATCAGCAACACAAATGGGTTGAACTGCTCACCTTATCCTTATGCCAATATTCCCGCTTTATGGAACTGCGGCGAGTCGCCCACGCAGGAGCTGGTGGATTGTTTTGAAATGAAGAACGGCGCCTTGCCCGTCACATACAATGATGCCACGCATACCAGCGTAACGGTCAATCCGGCTGCGGCCGGCCTGGGCTACAGCGAACAACACGGTGGTGATCCGTACAGCAACAGGGATCAGCGCTTTTATGTGGACATTCTTTTCAATGGCGCCAATTATGGTGCCCCCACCAACTGCGTGCAGCCTATCATCGTGGAATCCTATGTGGGAGGCGCACATGGATTTAACAGCGTCATTTCACAGGAAACAAAAACATCCTGCACTGGATATTACAGCCGTAAAGACAAAGACGTAAAATTCTGGGGGCCTAATTCCACAGGTGGCGGCGAAGAGGTACACTGGGTGTTTTTCCGCCTGGCAGAATTTTACCTTGACAAGGCGGAAGCGTTGTGTGAACTGAATGACCTTAACGGTGCAATGGATGCATTGAATATGGTCCGCGAACGTGCGGGGCAGCCGAAGATACAGGATGTTCCCGGCTTCGAGGGTACACAGGATTTTCTTCGCGAGCGCATTCGTAATGATAGAAGAGTGGAGTTCTGCCTGGAGGGCTGGCGTTTTCATGATCAGCGCAGGTGGAAAATTCTTAACCAGTATAAATTCATTACCGGTATGAAGATCACCACTTCCGATGGAAGCGGTGACCCTTCCACACTATCATACCAGCGCGTTAAGCTCAGGGATATGCAATGTTACACCGACAAATATCTCGTGATGCCTGTGCCTATCGACGATGCGAAAAAAATGACCGGTATGACGCAGCCCGCAGCATGGCAATGATGAATGATTAAAGTGACGGCCTGAGCGTGAGCCTGAAAGGAACCTTCTGTTTACCGGTTGATCCTGAAAGAATAGCCTGGGCCGTCATCTTTCCCATCTCCTGGAAATCGGATGAAATTGTAGTGATCCCATTCAGCACGACCCTCTTAATGGGAGTTTCATTGTAAGAAATAATTCCTACCTGCTCGCCGATTCTTAAAGAGGTGGGAAGGATCTTTTCGATTAATACCACGAGGTCTTCCTCCATCATATTGATATACACTTCTCCGTCCTTTATTTTTTCATTTTCAAGATCGCTCACTATTTTATATTGAAAGGCATTGTCCTGGCAGAAATGCGTGAATCCTTTCACTATCTCTTTCGGATAATAACTGTTGTCCGGGAAAATCAGTTTGATGGTGTGGTATTTCACAAGCCTTTCGAGTGCGTCTGTAAGCGCCTGGTAAATATCGTTTTCGGCGTCGATATAAATTGATCCGTATTCGCCTTTGACATTCGGCAATAATTTATCCACCAGCAATAATTTGTCTTTCGGAATAGTGTTGATGATCTCATGTGCATTCTCTCCGCCTTCTATGAAATGGGGAATGATCACGAAGTGCGTATAGTTTTCCATATTCACCGACAGAAGCCGCTTGAAAAGCTGGAAGTCGTTATTATACACATAAAAATCTATTGCAGCGCTGTTCCCGAGCTCATTTGCAAGGGTGTCGTACACCATTTTTTTGGGAATGCTCAGTTTATTGAAGAGCAGGAAAACGCTCAGCGGGCGGCGAAACTCGGTGTTTTCGATAAAATATCCTCTTCTCGGAACGGCTGCTATGATTCCCATCTGGCGCAGCTTCTTATATCCCCTTTCCACGGTGTCACGCGCAATATCCAGCTCAATGCTTAATTCGTTGATCGAAGGCATATTGTCACCCATCCTGATATTCCCTCTTTCAATTTCTTTCAGAACGGCATTCACTATTTGCAGGTATTTCGAAGTGCTCGAATATGGGTCAACCCTGATCAGGTCGAGGAGCTTTTCTTTTTTCATTGCTAAAAATTAGCATTATTAAATTAATTAAACCGGACTTCCGTTATTTTTTTGGATTAATAAATTTTTCAGGTCAAAACAGGATAGAAAAGCGGGGTTGTCTTTTTAAGTTTGTCAACCTGGATTTTAATCTAACTAACTAATAAATGGATAGCTTGCTGGATATTAAGATGATGCACCCGCGGGACCAGATAACTGTGATTATGAAACGTATTTATGACAGGGTGCTGACGACGACGTCGGGCGGAAATCTTTCAATTATCGATGATAACGGAGATATATGGATCACGCCAACAGGTGTGGACAAAGGACTGATGAAGCCGTCCGATATTATCTGTGTAAAAGCGGATGGAACAATTATCGGCGATAACAAGCCTTCTTCAGAATATCCTTTTCACCTCGCGATCTATAAAGAGCGCCCGGATATAAAAGCCATAGTGCATGCCCATCCGCCCGGAATGGTGGCATTCAGCATCGTGAGAAAAACACCAAACACGAATGTGCTGCCGCAGGCTAAATTTCTCTGTGGTAAAATTGGTTACGCCTCTTATGCTCTGCCTGGCACCGAAGACCTCGGGAAAAGCATTGCGAGAGAATTTAAGAAAGGTGTTTCCGTGGTGATCATGGAAAATCATGGCACCGTTATAGGCGGTAAAAATATGGCCGATGCTTATCATAAGTTCGAGGCGATCGAAATCACCTCGAGATCTGTTTTATACGGAAATATGATCGGCAAACCTTTTTATCTGTCTGATGAAGACATCAGCACGTATGCCGCGGAATTACAGGAGCCCTTACCGGAAATGAAGGAGACTTCTTATCCCTCGCTGGAAAGGGAAAAGCGTTTCGAGATCTGCAAAATCGTAAACCGTGCATGCCAGCAGGGACTGATGCTCGGCTCATTCGGATCTGTATCCACGCGCTGGCAGGGAAATGATTTCCTGATCACACCGGAGGATGTTTCCAAATGGGACCTGGAACTGAATGATATTGTGCAGATCAAAGACGGCCGAAGGGAAAAAGGAAAACAACCTGCCCTGTCCAGTTACCTGCATCAGGAAATATATGAAAGGCATCCCGATGTGAATGCCATTATCATCACACAGCCTGTTTATCTCACTTCATTCGCAATCACGGGCTCTGAATTCAACGTGCGCACGATCCCTGAAACATGGATATACCTGCAGGATGTGCAAATGGCTTCGTTCGGCGATCAGTTTCCCGGCAGGGCAACCATATCATCGATGATATCGACCCAGACTCCGGTGGTGTTGGTAAAGAATGAATGCGTTATGGTAGCGGGCTCTAAACTATTGCAGGCATTCGATTACCTGGAAGTGGCTGAATTCAGTGCGAAATCGCTGGTGCTGTCCACCTCCCTGGGCACAATGATCCCTATCAGTGAAGACCAGGTAAACGAGCTGGGCAAAGTGATGGGACGATGGAAGAATTATGAATGGAAGATCTAGCCCGGAATACCAATTGTATTGATCCGATATAAAAATAAATTGCTGCCATGAATTACAAGTATTCAATTATCCTGGGTAACCTGGGAAACACATGCGATCGTTTCTGCAAAAGCTATAAAAACAATCCCGGCACAGAAGAGATGCTGAAAATAGCACTCGAAAGGATGCCCGCCATACAGGGCATCGAGCTCGTGGGCACATGGGATATCAGGCCCGATAATGTGGGCGATATGAGAAAAAGGCTCGATGATGCGGGAGTGGCCTGTGCAAGCATCATACCCGACACATTCACCAGCGCATTATATGCAAAGGGAAGCATAACCAGCACTGATAAAAAAGTAAGAACCGAAGCGCTGAATTATTTGCGCCAGATGAGCGAAGTGGCGCTTGCCATGAATTGCGGCATCGTTAATCTGTGGCTCGGACAGGATGGCTACGATTATCTGCTGGCAACGGATTATGATAATGAAAGAGAATGGCTGAAAGAAAATACAACCGCTCTGGCAAAAGAATTCCCCTCCCTGCGCTTTGCGCTTGAATACAAACCGAAAGAGCCCCGCAATTTCTCCTATCATGCGAGAATGGCCGATACCATACTCGCGGCAAAGGAGACGGGCTGCAGCAATGTCGGAGTCACTATCGACACGGGTCACAGTTTTTTTGCCGGGGAAAATGTTGCTGAGGCGGTGGTGCTTGCGAAGCGTGCGGGAAACCTGTTATTTCATATGCATTTTAACGATAATCATGGCAACTGGGATGATGATATGATCGTAAGCAATGTGCATTTCACCTGTTATGTTGAATTGATGTTCTGGCTGAGAAAAACAGGATACGACGGATGGATATCGATGGATCAGTATCCTTATCGCGAAGATGCCGCCGATGCAATATCTGAAAGTATTTTATGGGTGAAGAAATACGAGCAGATAGCGGATCATCATTATGCAGAGATAGAAGCATTGATAAAAGAGAATGATGCTATAAAGACTTCCAGGTTTTTACGCAAACTGATCGCTTAAATACAGAAGAATATGACAAACCGCTTTCTCTCCCTGTACTCATGGATGTTCCTGTTATTATTGCTTCCCGCTTATGTCTCGGCAGGTGTGGAAGACCCCCGTTGTGAGGATGCAAGAAACCCGCTGGGCATTGATAATCCCACCCCGCAATTCAGTTGGAAAATAAGATCCGCGTTCAGAAACTACAGGCAATTGGCCTACCAGGTTCTGGTTGCCGACGATTCAGTTAAATTAAAAGGAGGGGAAGGGAATATCTGGAACAGCGGGAAAATATCTTCCCCGCAATCTTCAGGAATTATTTATAAAGGCCTTCCTCTCGAGTCGAGAAAAAAATATTACTGGAAAGTGACAGTGTGGTCGGGCGGAAGCAAAATGGAAGAAAGTGGAATCGCCGATTTCGAGATGGGCCTCCTTAACCAGTCGGACTGGACCGGCAGTTGGGTGGGATTTCCATCAGGATGGATTGGTAAAGTGCATTATTTCCGGCGTGTATTTTCTTTAAATAAGCATGTGATTAAAGCAAGAGCCTATGTATCGGGAATAGGGTATAACGAAATGGAGATTAATGGAAAAAAAGTGGGCCTGAACGTTCTCGACCCTGCAACCAGTGATTTCAGTAAAACGGTTTACTATACCACTTATGATATTGGCAGCTTCCTGAAAAAGGAAAATGTAATGATAATTGCTGTTGCGCCGGGATGGTATGGAATGCCGAAGCTGCGCATGCAGATGGAATTTTATTTCGATGATGGAACGGTTGACGTGATCAATTCCTCGTCTGTCAGGAATGTTACGCTCGGGCCTGTGGTGTCTGCGGGGATACTGGATGGAGAAATGTATGACGCAAGGCTTGAGAAACCGGAATGGAGAATTCCATCTGACTCAATTATCAAAACAATACCCAGCAAAGACTGGGGCGTTGCCAATATAGTGGAAGCTCCCGGAGGTGCGATGACCGCACAGGTACTGGAGCCTATCAGAGTGGTGGACAGCTTTGCGCCTGCGGGCATAAAAGAAGTGAAGCCAGGCATTTTTGTATTGGATGCCGGACAGAATATGGCGGGCTGGCTGGCGCTGCAGGTGAACGGGGAGCGGGGAACGAAGATTACCATGCGCTTTGCGGAAACGATTTATGAAAATGGAACGGTGAACCAGGAAAATCTTCGCACGGCTATGGCAACAGATACCTATATTCTCAAAGGTGGCGGTGAAGAAAAATGGGAACCGCGATTCACTTATCATGGTTTCAGGTATGTGCAGATTGAAGGATGGCCCGGTAAGCCGGCCATTGAGCAGTTCACTTTAAAAAGGGTCCGCTCGGATGTGGAATCGTCCGGCAGCTTTCATTGCAGCAATGATCTGCTCAACCGTATCAACCGGATGGTGCAACGCACAGAGGCCAGTAATTTGCACAGCGTTCCCACAGATTGCCCCCAGCGCGATGAGCGTATGGGATGGCTCAATGATCTTACGGTTCGCATCGAACAGGCACTCTACAATTTTAATCTGAATCGCTTTTATGAAAAGTTCATCAGGGATATATGCGACACGCAGGATAAAGACGGTGAGATAGCCGACACCGCTCCTTTCAGATATGGAGCAGAGCCTGCTGATCCTGTTTCCGCCAGTTTCTTATTACTGGCTTTTAAGAGCTATGAATATTATGGAAACAGGAATATCGTGCAGAGAAATTATTCGAATATGAAAGCCTGGGTGGATTATGTGGCAGGCAGAACAAAGAACGGTATTGTTGATTACAGTTATTATGGAGACTGGTCTCCGCCCGCTGAATTTGGAAAGAAGGGTTCAGGATATGGGGCTCTTTCCACCGAAACACCCGGTGAGCTGATGTCGACAGGATATCTTTATTACACGGCCAAAGTGCTTTCCCGGATGGCTGATATTATCGGAAATCTCAACGATAAAAATAAATATGAGCAGTTGGCTGAAAATACGCTGAAAGCCTTCAATGAAAAATTCTGGGATGAAGAAAAGGGGGGTTATGGCAGCAATAACCAATCCTGCAATTCATTTGCTTTGTTCATCGGTGCACCGGACAGCACAAAAAAAGCGCGGGTAGTTGCCAATCTCGTGAAGAAAGTGCAGGAATATAAATATCACCTGACCACCGGAAACCTCTGCACGAAATATTTGCTTGAAATGCTCACCGAAAACGGAGAAGCAGAAACTGCCTATAAGATCGCCACCCAGGAAACCTATCCCAGCTGGGGATATATGCTTTCGGAGGGTGCCACCACTTTATGGGAGCGCTGGGAATATGCAACCGGCGGATCGATGAATTCACACAATCATCCAATGATGGGGTCTGTCGGATCATGGATGTATAAATATGTTTTGGGAATATTGCCGGATGTTAATTATCCCGGCTTCGACAGGTTTATTTTACATCCTTATATATTCGATCAATTACAGTTTGCCGAAGGATCGTATAAATCAGTGAAAGGGGAAATTAAATCTTCATGGAAAAAGATCAATGGCAAAATTGAATATTCTGTAAGCGTCCCTGCCAATTCTGTTGCCACTGTGTATATTCCCACGAGTGACCCGTCGTCGGTCAGGGAAAATAGCAGATCCATCAGCGGGAACAAAGAGTTTAAATTCCTTCGCCGCGAAGATCGCGCGGCTGTCTATGAAATAGGGTCAGGTAATTACCGGTTTATTTCAAAATGGTAGCATATGAAACCGTTATCCGTATTACTGTATATGTTTTTTATTTCGCTGACGATTTCAGCGCAGGTCAATAACAGCGATTATAAAGTGGTGGGGGTAGACCATTTCGGGAGAACTTTTCCCAGCATTGGCGGTTATAACAACGTAAAGCAGGTGGGGATTTTTTACTGGCCCTGGATAGGGCAGCCTTATGCGAGCGGAGTGTATGACGCAACAAAAATAGCCGCAATGCCCAACGGGCTTAAGCTGCTGTACGATTTTAAATATCTTAACGACAGTGTAAGCCCCAGTGGCCAGGCGCATTTCTGGGGAGAACCTTTATGGGGCTATTATAATTCCGAAGATGAATGGGTGATCCGCCGCCAGATGAAAATGCTTACCACGGCCGGTATAGATTTCATTGTCTTCGATCTTACGAACCGCGTCACTTACCGGGCTGTGTACGAGCGTGTGTTTAAGGTGATAGAAGAGATGATGAAGCAGGGTGCCAATCCTCCCAAAGTTGTTTTTTATACGCATTCAAGATCGTTTGCAACCACTCATGAGTTGTATGAAGAATTATATAAACCGGGGCTTTTTTCTTCTGCATGGTACAAGGTTGGGGGCAAGCCAATGATCATTGCATACACAGACACGGGAGATGATATTGCTGAAGCGTTAAGCAGGAACGATACGGCATATAAGCCGGTTCCTTATTCCGGGGAGCTTAAAAACTTTTTCTATTTCAAAAAACCGCAATGGCCTTTCGACCCTGTATATGAGAACGGCTTTCCCTGGATCGAATGGCGCTACCCGCAGCCTTTGCATGGCGGCATAATGAACGTTACCGTGGCCAGCCATCCCAAAGTGCCGATGTCGCGCTCGATCACTTCGGGATGGATAAACTGGGGGCGGGGATGGGATCCTGAAACGAGGCAGAATAAAAAAGAAAACATCGACCGCGGCACATTCTTTCAATTGCAGTGGGATAATGCTTTGAAGATGGATCCCGACACCGTTTTCGTGGGAGGATGGAACGAATGGATTGCTTATAAACAACCGTATGGCGATGAATACATGCTCTGTGACGCAGCGAGCAGGGAATATTCAAGGGATATTGAACCGATGAGAGGAGGCTATGAAGATGCGTTTTACATCCAACTGATCAAAAATATAAGGAAATTCAAAGGGCTGGCTGACGGAGAAAATGAAAGCGTTTCAACTCCAATGAATATTCACGGACCGGTTGCGCAATGGAATGATGTCAAAGCAAAATATGAAAACTTAAATATAATAGAAAAAGGCAGGGATAATTTCGGCGTGTCCAAAAAAATACGATATACGCTCGCGGCGCCCGAAAACATTTTAAAAGAAATAAAAGTTGCCCACGATAACTCATCATTCTATTTTTTTGTTAGCGCGATGAATCCATTTGCTTCAGGGGCAAACCACCTTCAATTGCTCATCGGAAAGGATGAGCCTTCTGTGAAAGGATGGAACGGGTATGAATATTTAATAGAAGCCGGAAATGTTTATAAGCTGGACTCAAATTATAACAGGCAAAATACAGGTAAAGCCGAAATGGCCGTGCATGGAAACACTGTCCAGATAAAAATTCCCCGCAAGTGCCTGCAGGCCCAGCGTGTTGCACAGATCTATTTTAAAGTTGCGGATGGCATCGGTAAACCTTCCGATATTATGGAATATTATGTATCGGGAAGCGCGCTTCCAATGGGCAGGCTGAGCTATTTATACAGGATCGCGCCAGTGAAAAAGCTGGAGGTGGCGCATTTAACGGTGGAAGGCCGCGAATTGTTATTGGGAACCGATATCCTGAAACCCCGGCTGAGCTGGAAGTTGCAATCCACCGGCAGGAGCATTAAACAGGCAGCGTATGAGCTATGGGTTGCATCAAGCAGGGAAAAATTGCTGAATAATGAAGCTGATCTGTGGAAAAGCAATAAAATCTTTTCTGATGAATCAGTGAATGTACCGTATGGTGGAAAGCCACTCAGCTCTTATCAGCGCTGCTATTGGCGCGTGAAAGTGTGGGACAATAACGGCAATGTGGCGATCAGCGATCCGCAGCTATGGACAATGGGATTGTTGAAACCTTCCGACTGGCAGGCAAAATGGATCGGTTTAAACGGATTTAACAAGTCAGACCAGCCAGACAGTGTAATGACAAGATTATCCGCCAGGTTCCTGCGAAAAGAATTTTCCGCTGCAAAGAAAGTGGTCGATGCAACTGCATATATCAGCGGATTGGGATTATATGAGTTATATATCAATGGAAAAAAGGTGGCCCTGGATGTGTTAGCGCCCGGTCCCACGGAATATGACAAACGGGTCTTTTATAACACTTATGATATCAGCAACTGCCTCAAGCAGGGGATTAACTGTGTAGGTGTTATATTAGGGAACGGCCGTTTCTTCGGCATGAGGAATTATCACGGCAAGCCGGATCCGCTTACCGGCATTCCGCAAAAAACATATGGATTGCCACAATTGCTGATGCAGATCCGGATCCGGTATGCAGACGGCTCGTCGTCTTTTATTGTAACGGACCAGAGCTGGAAAGTAACAGATAACGGCCCCATACTGGCTGATAATGAATACGACGGTGAGGAATATGATGCAAATAAAGAATTAACCGGCTGGAACAAAGCAGGCTATCATGACGGCGACTGGAAAAATGCAGCGCTTATGCCGGCAGGCAAGGAATTAATAACGGCACAGCCCAATGAGAATATTGTTGTGAAGGAAATTCTTCATCCGGTCGCTGTTAAACATACTTCGCGCGGTTCCTATATCCTGGATATGGGGCAGAATATGGTAGGATGGCTTGCCATTGCCGTGAATGGAAAAAGGGGCGACACAGTGCGTATGCAGTTTGCTGAGACCATGAAAGGTGAAGATGCTATTTATACCGCTAATATGCGGAATGCACAGGTAACGGATAAATATATATTAAAAGGTGAAGGAAAAGAGAGATGGGAGCCGCGGTTCACCTATCACGGGTTCCGGTATGTTGAAATATGGGGATTGCATGAAGCTCCTGCTCCCAACGATTTTGAAGGAAAGGTGCTCTACGATGACGTGCAGACAATCGGGAAATTCAAGACATCCAACGAAACGATAAATGCGATATTTAAAAATGCCTACTGGACCATCCGTGGTAATTATCGCGGGATGCCGACAGATTGCCCGCAGCGCGATGAAAGAGTAGGCTGGCTGGGAGACAGAGTGATGAGCTCTTATGGAGAAAGCTTTATTTTCGATAACTCCCGATTATATGCAAAATGGCTGGATGATATAGACGATTCGCAAAAATCCAACGGCAGCCTGCCGAATATTGCACCTACGTATTGGGATTGTTATGCCGATAATGTCACTTATCCGAGTGCATTTATACTCATACCTGAAATGCTGCGGCGTCAGTTCGGAGATTCGTCCGGTATCCGTAAACATTATCCCGCCATGCGCAAATGGATCATGTATATGTGGAATACATACAGGGAAGATGATCTGATATTGAAAGATATTTATGGTGACTGGTGCGTGCCTCCTGAATCCCTGGATCTTATATGGTCTAAAGATCCTGCGAGGATCACAGATGGCGGATTGCTGGCGTCTGCTTATTTCTATTATTGCCTGGGCCTGATGAAAGATTACGCTTCGTTGGTTGGCGAGCGGGCAGACATTGCTGGTTTTGAAGCGATAGCGCAAAAGATCAGAGTGGCCTTCAACAAAAAATTCTATCATTCGGAATCTAAATCTTATTCAAATAATACGATAACTGCCAACCTGCTGCCCCTTAGCTTCAATATGGTGCCCGGGCAGGACAGGGAGGCGGTGTTTCAGAATATACGCGCAAAACTGAAAGAATTTGATGATCATGTTAATTCCGGGATAATCGGCGGGATGTGGCTGATGCGTGGGCTCAGTGATAACGGGGCTACCGACCTGGCTTACAAACTGGCAACCAATACCACTTATCCCAGTTGGGGATACATGGTTAAAAAAGGCGCCACCACTATCTGGGAATTATGGAATGGAGATGCGGCCAACCCTGTGATGAATTCAGGAAATCACCAAATGCTCCTGGGCGATTTGCTGATCTGGTATTATGAATACCTGGCAGGAATAAAAACAGATGCAAAGCAAACGGCATTCAAAAAGATAATCATGCACCCGGTTTTTCCTGATGGGTTGAATTTTGTCAGGGCATCACTCGAAACAAAATACGGTGAAGTGAAAAGCGAATGGCACAAATCGGATCAGAGGTTGGACTGGACAATCACTATTCCTCCGAATGCATCGGCGGAAATAACATTCCCTACAGCCGAAATAAATAAAATAAAGGAGGGGGATAAGCAATTGCCGGCTGAATTATTAAAGGGAAAAACAACAGCTTCCGACGGAAAGATCAGGTTAAATACCGGATCCGGCACATATCATTTCACTGTGCAACGATAAACATAACGCATGCAGGTTCTGATTGGAATTATATATCATTTTATTGGCGGCGCCGCATCAGGCAGCTTTTATATGCCCTATAAAAAAGTGAGGGGCTGGTCCTGGGAAACCTATTGGCTCACCGGCGGGCTTTTCTCCTGGCTGATCATGCCGCCACTGGTGGCATGGCTCACTGTTCCTGGTTTTGGCACCATTATCGCCGAAGCTTCCTTTACTGATCTGTTCTGGGTCTTTTTCTGGGGTGCGCTTTGGGGTGTCGGGGGGTTGATGTATGGCCTGGGAATGCGCTACCTGGGCATGTCGCTGGGGAACTCGGTGTTATTGGGATTCACTTCCGCTTTCGGTGCGCTTGCTCCTTCCATTTACTACGACCTTGCCAATGTTAAAGGAAAAATTACGTTTACAGATCTGGTAACGCACTCATGGGGGCAGGTTGTGTTGCTGGGCGTTGCATTGTGCCTGATTGGAATTTATCTGTGCGGCAGGGCCGGGTATATGAAAGAAAAAGAATTGCCCGAAGAGGTAAAGAAAGACAGTGTGAAAGAGTTCAATCTTAAAAAGGGCCTGGTTGTCTGCATAATTTCCGGGATATTAAGCGCTGGGTTTAATTATGGCATTGAGGCTGGCGCCTCACTGGCTGAGCGGGCGAATGAAATATGGAAAGCGGCGCACCCTGCTGAAAATATAAATTTCCTATTCAGGAACAATGTTATCTACGTGGTGTTATTATGGGGCGGTCTCACTACGAATTTTATTTGGTGCATGGTACTTAGCGCCAGGAATAAAACATTTGGTGATTACACCGATTCACGTACGCCCTTGCTGAGGAATTACATTTTTTCTGCTCTCGCAGGCACTGTATGGTTTATGCAATATTTATTTTATGGAATGGGAGAGAGCAAGCTGGGCAACGGCGCCAGCTCCTGGATACTGCACATGGCATTTATTATCCTGGTGGCCAACTTATGGGGTTTTGCCCTTAAAGAATGGAAGGGCGTCAGCAGGCGTACTCGCCGTACGATCATACTGGGCATCGTCACTATTATTTCGGCAGTGATTATTGTTGGTTATGGTAATTCATTAAATCATTAGCAGATGAAAGTTCCGGTTGTTGCCATATTCGATATCGGAAAGACCAATAAAAAACTGTTGGTCTTTGACAGCGATTATAATATTGTAAGAGAGGAATCGGTACGTTTTGATGAAATCGCAGATGAAGACGGATTTCCATGCGAAGACATTGGCAGCCTGTCGGCGTGGATATTATCAAAGGTCGGCGAGCTGAAAAAATCGGAAACCTTTTCTCTGAAGGCCATTAATTTTTCAACCTACGGCGCTTCGCTTGTGCACATCGATGAATCGGCAGACAGGGTGGGCTATCTGTACAATTACCTGAAGCCTTACCCTGATGATCTGATGCGTGAGTTTCAGCTCACTTATGCAGACGGAAAATTTCTCAGTGAAACCTGTTCACCCATTATGGGTCATCTCAATGCAGGCATGCAATTGTATTGGTTAAAACATAAGCGCCCCGAATTGTTTGCCAGGATACGCAGTTCATTGCATTTTCCACAATACCTGAGCTTTTTGCTTACCGGGAAAAAATTTGCCGAAACAACTAATTTGGGCTGCCATTCCGCAATGTGGGATTTTCAGCGCATGCAATATCATCCCTGGTTGGAAAAAGAGGGCATCCGGTCCAGGTTATCACCGATAACACCGGGAAGCCATGTCGTTAAAATAAATAATGAATATACCGGGCAAGACATAGCCGTGGGCATTGGCCTGCACGACAGCTCGGCAGCTATTATTCCTTACCTGAGCATTTTCACGGAGCCGTTTATTATTCTTTCCACCGGCACATGGGCGATCAGTTTAAATCCTTTCAATCAAAACTTACCCGACCCGGCAGAGCTGTCCAAAGGATGTTTAAGCTACCTGACCTACAGGGGAAAACCTGTGAAAACCTCTATGCTGTTTGCTGGTAATGAACACGACCTGCAGGTGTCGAGAATTGCGGAGCACTTTAATATAGACGCAGGTTTTTTTAAAACGTTATCTGCTGATACCGGGTCAATGTTATCAGGCACCGTTTCCGAGGGCCCGTTCAGCCAACGCAATTTAGATGATTTCCATTCTCCCGGACAGGCATATTACCATCTTATGGCAGACATGATCTGCCAGCAGACTGTTTATACCAATATGGTTTTAAAAAACAGCAGCGTTCAGAACATTTATGTGGATGGAGGATTTTGCAGGAACACTATTTATATGCAATACCTGGCCAATGCTTTTGCCGGTAAAAAAGTGTATGCTGCCACTATGGTGCAGGGCACTTCACTGGGCGCAGCCCTTGCGATCCATGAGCATTGGAATAATAATAAAATTCCCGCTGATATTCTCCGGTTGAAGCGCTGGAGCGCAGTGGTTACCAATGGGGCACATGTATGAAAAGATCATTGTCGCTTATAATAGCATTGTCGCTTATTTCCTTTTGCAGCAAGGCACAGATAAGGCAGAGCCTGTGGAGCGTGCCGGGCATTACTCATGTGCCGGAATACAGCCGTGTATTAAAGGACTCTGTTTTTGAAATAATTTACTCAGGATTACCTTATAAGGGATCGACAAAAAGAACATTTGCTTATTATGCCACGCCGGGATCATTAAGGGGTGAAACGGATACCGGGCACAGTCTTCCCGCAGTGGTGCTTGTGCATGGCGGTGGGGGCACCGCATTTATTGGCTGGGTGAAGGAATGGGCGAGAAGAGGTTATGCAGCAATCGCTATGGATACAAGAGGAAATTATCCTGACGGTCGGCATTTGCCGCAGGGTTTCCAGGAAACAGCATCGGGCACGCCTGTTTATGATGTGTCATTGCCTCTGGATGAGCAATGGTTCTTCCAGGCCATTGCTGATATTATTTTTGCGCATAGCCTCGTGCGGAGCTTTCCGGAGATCGACACAAACAGGACTGCATTGGCCGGTATCAGCTGGGGGTCGGTATTGTCACTTGTCGCGGCCTCGGTGGATCAACGGTTTAAGGCCACTGCCAGTATCTATGGCTGTGGCTTTTTTCCTACAAGCCCTATGTTGGGTGAAGGGCTCAATTCACTTTCTCCCGGAGATAAAAAATTATGGCTGAATCAATATGATCCGGCTAATTATGTGTCGTATATAACACATCCCGTACTGTTTATCAACGGGACCAACGACCCTGCATTTTATCTGTCACCGCTTATAGCCACCGCCAGCCTGGTAAAGCATAAGCAATTTTCCATTCAACCCGGCCTGCAGCATGGTCATTATACAAATGGAATGGGATACGAAATAAAAGAGCATTATGCATTTATCAGCCAGCACCTGCAAAATGGAGAAGGGCTGGCTCATTTCACGACAGAGAAGAAAAGGGGGAACAGGTTGATTGCTAAAATGAAATACGATGCACGCCCTGTCAGTGCCCGGCTTATGTACACTGCCGATACCAGCTCCGATGAGCAAAAGAGAAAATGGCAATCGATACCCGTTCCGGTCAGGGGAAATACCCTGCGGTCAGGCATTGTCCCCGCGCATACGGTTATGTGTTTTTTATCCGTAACCGATGAGAGAGGCCTGCAGAGCTCGGGAAGGATATACAGCGCTGCTATGCTTTCAAAGGAACATTTCAGTTCGGAAGTCACATCCCTTCCGCAATAAGGACAGAATGGGTAACGAAGCTTTATGCTATTTTTGCAGCATCAATAGCTGTTATGATGACACCGGTCGAAAATAATCTCTCATATATCTTAAACCATTTACACGAAGACAGGCAAAGCTATGCAGGCGCCACATCTCCTCCCATTATGCAAACTGCCAAACATGCATTTGAATCGGTGGCGGAGATGCGCAATGCGATGATCAATGAATCGGACAGTTTTGTTTACGGACGCGGGCATAACCCCACCACCGCAATACTGGAGAAAAAACTCGCCGCACTCGATGGGGCAGAAGCGGCCCTGGTGGTAAACAGCGGTTCCACCGCCATCAGCGCTGCGGTTATGGCGCATATTCATCAGGGTGAGCATATCATTTCGATTAATAAACCTTATTACTGGGCTACCGCATTATTTGATAATGTGATAAAGGAGCTGAACGTGGAAACGACTTACGTAGATGGTACCGATATCACCAATATAGCCAGCGCCATACGGCCCAATACAAAAATCATTTACCTCGAATCGCCCAATAGCTGGACGTATGAACTGCAGGACCTGGATGCGGTCGGCCAACTGGCCCGGAGGCATGGCATCCTGACTATTATCGATAACACGTATTGCACACCACTCTACCAGCGGCCACTGGATTTTGGTATTGATATCTCACTGCAATCCGCTTCAAAATATATCGGTGGTCATGGCGATGTGATCGCCGGCGTTATCTGTGCAAAAAAGGAATTGATTGAACCGATAATCGGGGGGCCATTTATGACCTTCGGATTGCAGACTTCTCCTTTTCATTCCTGGTTACTGTTGCGGGGCTTGCGCACTTTGCCTGTGCGGCTCGAGCGTATCAGCATTACTACGAAAAAAATAGTGGAATACCTGAAGGCGCATCCTGCCGTGGAAGAAATTATTTTCCCTTTCGATCCGGATTTTCCGCAATATGCGCTTGCGAAGAAACAGATGAAAGATGCGTTTGGATTAATCACCATTGTGCTTAAAAATAAAAGCAGGCAGTCGATCGAGTCGTTCTGCAATCATCTCGAATATTTCACGATGGCGGTGAGCTGGGGCGGTTATGAGAGCCAGGTGATGCCGGGATGTGTCACTGTTCCTGACGGATCTTTCGACGGAAATAATAGGGGTCACCGGCTGATCCGGCTCGCGATTGGTCTGGAAGATGCCGGCGTGTTAATTGATGATCTGGGGAAGGCCTTGGAAATAAGCCGCTGAAATTAAAAATAGAGGGTCACTGGCCCTTGTTTTTATCCGCATTTATTTCAAAACGATATTCTCCCGATCCTAATTCAAGAACGGTATAGCTTTCTTTTGCTTCTTGCAAACGAATATTTTTAGTGTCGGTTATTTTTTTCCCCGACAGGAATATTTCGTTTTGTCCCGCAGGAATATGCACATACGCATGGGTATTTACCGGAATAGACAGTTTTTGAATAATCCTGCCATCACTTTTTTTCCAGGAAGAAACGATAACTCCTCTTATCGAATGATAGGTTGCCGTCACATACGGAATTGCGGAGGTGAATATTTCCGGCTTTATCATAAATGTTTTAAAGCCCGGTTCCAGCGGCTGAATACCTGCCATATCCTGGAACAGCCATTCGCAAACTGCACCAAAGGCGTAATGATTGAAAGAATTCATGCCTATATTGTTTTCGAATCCTTTTCCTTTAATATAGCTGTTCCAGCGTTCCCATATGGTGGTGGCGCCATTTACCACTTCAAAGCCCAGTGAAGGATAAGCGGTATCTTTTATAAGTGTATAGGCAAGGTCGCTGCTGCCGGTAGCGGAAAGCGCGGGCAATAGCGGTTTAAAACCCAGGAAACCGGTTGTTAGCTGTTTATTGTTTTCAACTACAAGTTCCCGCAGGTATCTTCCGGCAAGGACAATATTTCGGGACGACAATATTCCGGCGTATATAGCATTGGCATAAGCCGTTTGTGTATGCCCCGAAAAACCCAGTGAGCCATCCACGTATCCATCGCCATTGGCATAAGCCGCCGTATCTGTTTTGAATTTTCCATCTTTGTCAATATAATGCCTGGCAAATGCTGCCCTGATTTTTTCTGCTGTCTCTTCATATTTTTTCGCTGCTATGGTATCCTGTATTCCATTTGCCATTTCTGTTATCATCGCTGCGCAATAATAATAATAAATGGTCGCCAGCATATCCGGCGGTGTTTTCCTGCCTACAGAAAGCCAATCGCCAAAGCCTCCTTTTGGAGAAATATCTTCAAAGGACGCTTCGGGAAAATAATATTTTCCGTCGCTTTTCTTCTCCAGGAAATCCATATACCGCAGCATATAGGGCCATGATTTTTTTACGATGCGCGTATCGCCATACATTTTAAAAATAGTATACGGGCAAATTATTCCGGCTTCGGCCCAGCCAGGTGAGTAGGTGTCAGTTGGCCGGATCGCGGCTTTACCATCGGCATCTACCGGCATAGGGGCATAAACGGGATAGGCGCCATCGGGCCATTGCGCATCGTTGAGATCGGTGATCCATTTGGTATGAAATGCAGCAATATCGGTGTTGAAAGCGGCGGAGCGCATATAAATCTGCGCATCTCCGGTCCATCCGAGGCGTTCATCCCTTTGGGGGCAGTCGGTGGGAATATCAAAATAATTCGATCGCTGTGTCCATACAATATTTTTGTACAGCTGGTTGATCATTGCGTTACCCGTGATGAAGCTTCCTGCGGCTGGCGTAGCGGCGCTCATCACAATGCCTTTAATAGCTGTAGGGGAAGGCTTATAGCGAATTCCACTGATTTCCACATATTGAAACCCATGATACGTAAACTTCGGCATCCAGGTTTCTCCCTGCGGATTTCCACTCAGTATATAGGTATCGGTGCAACGTGCCCGGCGGAGATTTTCGGTCATTAATTTTCCATCGGGCAGAAGCATTTCCCCGTATTTCACCACTATGGTATCCCCTTTTTTTCCTTTAATATTCAATTTTATTACACCGGCAAAATTCTGCCCCATATCGGCTATAAATTTTCTTTCACCCTGCTGCTTTACTGCAACCGGCGTCAGCTCGGCTATAATTTGTACCGGGTTCCCGGAGTATAATTGCAGGGCTAGATTCGTTTTTTCCGGAAACAATTGCACATTCTTCCAACTGCTTTCATTAAAACCGGCCCTGTTCCATCCCGTCTGCTCCCTGTTGGCATCAACCATTTCACCATTCAGGATATCGGCTTCGCGTATGGCACCTGTAGAAGCTTTCCACGAAGAATCGGATATAATCGTCTGTCTCGTTCCATCGGTATATTCTATTTCTAGCTGCGCTTTCAGCAAAGGAATTTTTCCATAAAATTCATGGGTAACAGCACTGCCTACCAGCAATGCATATCCTAAATAGCCCGCATACCATCCGGTGGATAATATTGCCCCAAATGCATTCCGGCCGGCCTTCAGGTTTGCGGTTACATCATAAGCATTATAGTAAACCCTTTTGTTATAATCTGTCCAGCCCGGCGCAAAATAATCGTTCCCTATTCTTTTGCCATTAATATAGAATTCAAATAATCCCAACGCCGTTACGTATAGATTTGCCTTTCTGATATTTGCTTTCAGCCCGGATTCTTTACGCATATAAGGTGCAGGGGGAAGATGATACACCTTGTCAGTGGATAAAGCATTCACATCATATCCTATCCACTCGGCTTTCCAGTCGGTTTGCTGCATAAGTGCAGTATGCCAAAAAGCCTGTTGGCTCCACTGACCCGGGTTTCCTTTCGCGTCCCAGCTTCTCACCTTCCAGTAGTAGGTTCGGTTCGATTGCAACGGCCGGCCGTTATATTCGATCTGAATGGTTTCTTCTGAAGAAATTTTGTCCGAATTCCATATATCAGCTTTTTCGGGAGTAAGTAATGCTGTTGAAGAAGCTACTATTACCTGGTATGCGGTTTGAGACTGGTTGTGTACGGCCGATTTTAATTCCCAGCCAAGCCGTGGTTTGGCAACATCGGTAAAATCATTTTTCTTATACTCTGCGCGCAGATTGACTGGCACCAAATCGAACTGGGCAACCAATATCAAAGGACAACAAAAAGATAGTAATATTGCGCCCGCGCCTGCTATATACTGTAAAACCCGCATAACCATCAGTATTGTTTATAAAATATTAATAATAGGTTTACCGCTCTGCTTATTGTATGATTTTTATTCCTTTTGGAGAATCCACTGTCGAGGTTATTTTTCCATCCTGCCGCTTCACATGTTTTATTTTGATGACGCCATAAGGTGTAGGAAAACTTCCTTCTGCAAAATCGAGATCACCCAGATGAGGCTCTATTTTTATTACGCTGCAACCGGGCGCTAGAACTTTAACGCCTAATACATATTCGCTAAGCCACGGTGTGGGGCCCGATGCCCATCCATGACAGAGGCTGTGCCTGAAACCCATATAACAGTAAGCGCCATAGTCGCCATGAATATCTTTCTGGCCCGGCAGGGGCAGCTCGTCTATACGGGAAGCATTCGGTAACCAGTCAAGATTAAAATCTTCCCAGAAAGTGGTGGCGCCCAGCTTTAACATCGCGCCCCAATAGCTGCGGATAGCGTTTATTGCTCCCTGGTAGTCACCGGCTTTGGCCATGGCCTGCAACATATAATATCCATAAAAAGTGGAGAAATGATGAGCGCCTTCAACGCTGATAATCTCCTTATCGGCCTTGCCGGTGGGTATTAACCCGGCCAGTGTCATCAGTGCAGCGGCCTGCTTTGAATTATTCGGATCCGGAACATAGGTTTTTAAGCGGTTTATTGCTGCTGCACATTTTTGTTCGGAGCCTGGTTCATTTAATATTTTACATAATTCTCTGCCTGCCTGCAGCGATAAGATCATCATGGCCTGCAAACCTGCATCTACTCCTTTTGTATTTTCGCTTGATGGCCAATCGAGAAACCGGGTGCCATCTAACATCTCTTTTCCGTTCTTATCTATTTTGGTGATGATCTGATCGAGCAGTTTCACCAAATAGCGCTGCTGCTGTTTAAGATAACTGAGATTTCCATTATGCATATACCAGTCCCTGTGAATAATGATCCACCACATAGAGTAGGTGCTGATACCATTCATCCAATCGGGTAGCGGTGTGATATCCCGGGAAAGATCGAGGCTTTTGGGTACCACATCATTATTGCCGAATACAGCAGCTATGGTTGAGGTTTCCGGGTGCATGTCGCCTACCCATACCAGGCGGTCGCGCTTGATACCGTCCCACAAATAATCCTGCATATTGAGCTGCACGGTATAAGCGCCCGTCATCCATATTTTATTGAGCAGGGTATCGCTGCAATTAAATGATCCGAGATAGGGTATATCCCTGAAAATAAAAATTGCCCGCACTTCTTTCAGTTGCAATTCCACATTTGCGTCTACCATATCAATACGAACAAACCTGAAGCCGGTATTTCCAATTTCCAATTTTCCCAGCCAGGGTACTTCCACTATCATGTCGCGCATGGCATGATCGTTCGTAGCGTTCTGTTTTGGTTCTATATCGCTCATGGCCTCGCTGGCCGATTCGCCAAAACGAACGCGCAGCTTTACCGGTTTCTTATCCGGGTACATACCGGTGACGATTTGCAGGCCCCCATGCAGTTCGCGGCCGAAATCGAGCAGCAATGCCGGTTTACTACGCTCTGTGCTTGTTAACACGCACATATCCTTGTTGGCCAGATCGGCCTGACCATTACCTTTTTTCAACAGCCGCTGCGCGTTTTTAATATTATCTGCAGCGCTTTCCGATTGCCATACTATTCGTTCGGCAGAAAGATAGCGTATTGACGTTTCTATTGATTGTGCCCTGGCTGCTGCGGCCTGGCTGAAAGGGGGAGGGAGCTGGCTCCGGGATATGCCGGGTAACAGGATCAATAAAAGGCATTTCGTTACAAAAGATTTCATCATACAAATTATTTACTGATTGTCTCACCTGCTTTTTTATGCAGTTGCGGCGTATAGCAATAATTAAAACGTCCTCCCGGTACAGCATCGCCGTTAATATACCAATCCATCGGGTCGTTCCGCTGCATATTGTCGCTCCACTTAAATTCAAACTCCCTGGGCGTGTGCCCCTTAAGAAGGAATATGGGAAGAGTGATCATCAGTTTATTTTTTTCAATAATCTTATTAAGTGGTACCGGGTTAATGGTAATCCATTCATCCGCTCTGTATTGCTGAAGTGTATTACCCCCTATAATACGATAGTCATAGCCATTCCACCCCGTCGCGGGGTTTCTGTCCCAGTCAATATACAGCCGCATCCAGTTATCACCCGAAAATGGGGTTATCTCATTCACTGTCTCTGCATAAAAGAACAAATTCTTTTTATTATGCGCCACTTTAACAAGACGAAAATCATTCCTGCCTGTTGTATTGGCATATACGACTGCGGGCTTTGATTGTGCGCCGGGATGGTCGCGGTGCCGTGTATCTCCTGTATAGTCGCTGTACGCGAAAGAAATCTTTTTCCAGTCATCCATATCACGTATTTGTTTCACCGGTGGCATACTATTGTTTTTTTCAATTCCCTTATACCGCCTGATATTATTTACCAATTGCATAAAATAATTATCCTTTAACCCGGCAGTGAGCGTGGGTTCGATATCACGGCTGTATTCGGGACTTGCCTGGTCGCAGAAATAGGAGTGTTTAGGATTTTCATCCGTGCTTTTCCAGCGTCCGGCTATCCATTCATTCCAGCCCGTAACAAAAATAAAGGGAAGTTTTTCTTTTAGAACATGATCCCATTGTTCCTGGAAATTATATCCATACCGGATGTCTTCAGCAGGATCACCATGACTGTTGTTGTGATAGCTTCTTCCCCAATTGTTTTTATTGCCATAAAAAGCAGCGCCGCCCATGCCTGCCAGGGGATCGGGATGCTGTGCAACGGAAACATTGGCAATTTCCGGCTTGCCGCGGAGGTTATAATGCACTTCGGGAGCTCTGTTGAAACTGATCCAGGGCCAGCCGTTGGGTACCTGTGGCAAATTGGGCCACTGCGATTCCCGGAAAGTAAAGAAGGTATTAAAGTCTCTTCCCTCTGTTTCTTTTGCATGGCCAATGATGAGCGGCTTACCGTCTAAGCGGAACCAGCAGCCGGGGTGCCAATAGGGTGCGCCATGTTTATAAAAATTATTATAGACTTCCTGCATTGTTTTTCCGGATTCCGTATTGGTATAAAAGACAATGGCCGGCGGCGCTTTTCCCTGCGCCCGTACAGCATCGGCAGCCTTCATCAGCACTTCGGCCTGTAAGGAATAGGTAATGGCGTTTGTAGCATCCAGTATCAGCAGGTCCACCCCGGCATCGGTGAATAATTGAATGTTTTTAAGATGTACCCAATAGTCATCTCCCCGGTAGTAGCCGTAGATAGGTTGTCCCCAAAAGTAATAATCTCCGATGTTTCCGCCCCAGTTGAGATTTTTGTTATCATCGAGCACTTCCGGATGATGGCTGACTATTTCATCCAGGTCCCATTTCCCGGGGGAAGTAGGGGACCGGCTATCTCCCTGCCATAAAAAATAAAACAAGGCAATATGCCTGCCGGGCCTGGGATCACCTACCGAATTATTTTGCAGTAAAGTTCTGCCGAGTTCATCCGTGCCGAACAGGGGCTGAGCCTGAGTGTGCTTTGCTGTTGTATGTAGAAGTACAACAAATAGCAAATATTTTATTTCCGTGTTGAACATTAAAGCCTGCTCATTTTTAGCATGCTGAATTTCTGCGGTCCGGGTTCGCAATACACATCAACAAATTCGATCCGGAACAAATGCTGAAAATAGCTGGTCAATGAAGGTAGCATGGCTGAGCGCTGCCCAAGGAAGTTGATCACGGGAAATATCCTGATCTCGCGGGAAATTCTCAACATTTCCGATACCGATGCGAGGTGAAATTCTATTCCTAATTCTTCATACAGCATAAGGAAGTTGGAACAAAGCCCAAGATCAAAAAATTGATCCGCAAAACCTGTTGTTCCTGGAAAGCTGTAAGGCCTGTATCTTCCTTCTTTTTGCCCGGCTTCATAATCTTCCAGGAACAGGTTCACCGTTTTTTTCCTGATCTTTTCTATTTCTTTTAATTCCACGTGTTGTGCATCGGGTGCGCTTTTTATAAACAGGGAAGATCGTTCCATAACCTCGCTGAAGCAGGATCGTAAATATTCTTCCGGCAGACCATATATCGGATCAAAAGAAATAATGTCTTTACCCATACGGCTGAGCTCGCAATTTAAGCTGGAAGCCCCGTCCGCAAAGCCTGCTATCTTTTTTTCGAGATCTTCATTCGTTAAACCGAAAATAGTTTTACTTTCCTCCAGGTTCTTTCCCCACGGTGTAATTTCGGAAAACTGGAACATGGCATCGTTATTTTACATCTACCTTCATCAGGACCCCCTGCCCCGGTTCCAGGGAGAACCAGATCCCGGGCCAGCCGATCAGCTTTCCTGTTGCCTGTGACAGTATTTTAATAGAAGAAGGGTCTATTCTTTTTGAAAATTTCGGCCGCACAAAAGTGGATGCTTTTAAATCTTTATTTACAATCATAATCCACCTGCTTCCGTCTTTGATATGTGTAAATTCTCCAACAATAAATGCATAACCGGATTCCATACCCTGAATCAGGCTGGTGTCGGTGATGCTGTGATTCCGTTGGGGGATACTGTCGCCGCCAATATGGTATACATCGGTACTTTTCAGATTAAGCAAGACAGGCGCCATAACCCGAATTCTTTTGTTGATTTTTTTCATATTGTAATACGGAACGGGATTGATATCATGGAACTCGTCGAGAGGAGAGCCATTCCAGTTTCCCAGCTCAGGAGCATGCAGCACCTGAAGCGTTTCTCCAACAACTTTATAGTAACCTAATCCTTTTGCCCCATACGCCAAAGCACCGTAAACCTGCAATGCTAAATCATTAAAGCTCGGAGCCCGGTATCCAAAATGACCCGCTGTCAATAAAATAGTATGAAAAGGAATATGATTCCGGAGAGATGCCGACCGGACATCCCAGATATTCGCCCAATATCCCCACGAAAAATTAAACCGGTCGCTTTCTCCGATGGCGTAATTATCATAGGAAATAATCTTGGGCTTGCACTGATCAACAAAAAGTTGAATATAACTCGAATCATACCATGCACCCATACCGGGGGGCAAATTGATATAAGCCCACTTTCCTGGTGCCAGTTTATTTACAAGGGTAGATGATTTTCCCAGCTCTTTAAACTGATTTCCATCAGGTTCGTCTTTTAAATGATACCCGAATAATGCAGGATGCTTATTGTATTTTCTGATTATTTCCCGCAAGGCAATGTTTGCGGTATCAGACTTAAAAGCCTCGTCCCACCGGGGTGAGACACCCGGGTCATAAAGGATAGCTTTAACGCCGTTTTTTTTACAGGCATCCAACAGCGATGCGGGTGTGAATGCTATAAGGTTAATGCCGCAATCTGCCATTTTCTTTATGGTCGCTTCATCCCTCACATCATCCCAGGCGGTCAACGGGAAGAAAGAATCATCGTTGGAAAACCGATCCTGTCCTTTCGCGATATGGGTTATAAAGAGAATAGATAAAGTCAATACGGCTATTCTTATACTATACTTTTTTCGAATCATCATCACTTTTTATTTGCTAACGGGCATTTGCTGTTAATACCGGTCTAAAATCTTTTTTCTTAAATTGGAATGCCATTCTTCATTTTTAGGAAAATCAGCATAGGTTTTTATATCTGCCAGCAAGGGATCGGTCGGCTTTATACCTGCAGACTGCAATAGCGCATAGTCCTGCAGCCCCTGGGCAAATACTTCCCATCGTATGGAATCTAACGGGCCGTCGGGCCCCGGGTAAACGACGAACGGATCCCCGTAAGGAAGGCCGGGCCAGGCTGTAACATCACCATTAATAAACGGATCTGTAATCTCGCTGGTCACGAACTTATACCAATAGTTATAGCCCCAATGCAGGAAGCCATGTGCTTCCAGTTTATAGAAGACGGCGCCATTCATTCTTATTTTTGCTAATGGCGTATCAAACAAGCGTTGCAGGTAGCTATCCCTCGGGCCACAGCAAAAATACACCCATGACTTTATTCCTTCTGCCTTAAATTCCAGGGCCGAAGTAATACTTGGGATAGGCATGTCCGTTATCTTCTCTTTTGCGTAGCGGGTATCGCTCAGCGCATCCATTACGAGCATCCATGGCGCCAGTTCCTTCAATAGTGCCCTGGCCTTTTTATAATCGGCCACCTGCTCCGGCCCATCGGGTTCATCTGCACAATGAAAAAATGAGCGGTTGAGGATTTTCTCCTGTTCGAGGAAAATTTTAAACTGTGGAATAAATTGTTTCAGAAAATTTTTATAGGTATCGGACGTGGCGCTTATTTCAGGAGGCCAAAGCATTTCACCCACCGTGCTCCCCGTGCGCTCGTAAATACGCTGCGGATATTTTCCACTGGTAGGCGCCGGCGTAAAAAAATGTGTCCATTCAATATAGCTGGCACCATGTTTTAAAGCCAGTTGAACCCATTTTCGAACGTCGCCGAAATCAAATTCGTATTGATCTTTCCCCAGCTTTTTCACTTTGAGCAACTGTGCGGGACGTTTCAAAAGCTCATGCCGCGCATTAAAAATAGGGGTGTACAGTACATTATTATGATGGGCAACGAGATTGGCGATAAATTTATCTGCCAGTTCCCAGAAGCGATCGCTGCAGGGTTCTATTTTGTAATACTCCCATATGGAATCGGCCGAGACCCAGTTTGTTACGGGGAAATTCTTACGGGGTGCCACCACCAGTGACCGTACATCGATTTTAACCGGTAAAAGAACGCTTACCTGCTCCGGATTTGTAAATCCTACATATCCATAACGGTTTAGTAAAGTCATTTTTACCTGCATTGTATGCACGCCGGGGCTCATATCCTGCGGCACGGAAACGGTAACCCAAAATACGCCATTGGATATGGGGCCCACGTGCGCGCTGGTTTCATCGAAAAGCGGATCGGGGCAAAGTCCGGGTATAAATCCTATTCCTTCCAACTCATCTTTGGGTGTATAGGTATTCAGTTGCTTCATAGGTACAAAGCCTACCCGCCTTATTCGCGTTTTGAAGCCGCCCTCGTCTGCCAGTTCACATTTTACTTCGGCCGAATCGGTGCTCAGATTTTTGAAGCATACCTGGAACGAGATTTGTTCATTTCGCGCGGCCAGCAACGTTAATTGTTCCCTGCTACCCGACGGCGTATTGGGATACACCCGGCGCATAGATGTTTCCAGCCAAAATTGGAGCTGGCCTTTTTCTATGCCCGCTTCTGCCTGTTTTTTCTCATGATCCGGACTGCGACCTGCGGATAAAATCGGGGCACCGAGTACGGACCATGTGCCTACAGCCAAACCATTTTTTATTACGGATCTTCTTTTCATAGTCTATCTTATTAATTTATAGTTATCACAATTTTCTCTATCGAATATCCCAGAAGCCGGCGAGATCGAAATTATATATCCATAGAACGCCGTTATAATCCAATCCCAGCAACTGATTTCCCCTGGACATGATCTTGCTGTACTTCGACCATCCGCTTCCCACATGTGTTTTTTCTCCCAGGCTTAAATCACTGTTTATCGCACAGAAAAACAGTTCTCCGCTCTGATCCACACAAAGAAAACCATTCAGGTAGGCTTCGATTTTACTGAAGTCCGCAAAATCACTACTTAGCGTGGTTTTTTGATCCCATGCCGAAGCGCTCCTTTTGATGAGTGACAGTTCACCTGCTGGTGTTTTGCATATCAGTGCATCAAATTGCTGTGAGTAACTAATGACATCGTAATCATTGAAATTGGTTCCCCGGGATACGCCATCGAAACTCATGCTTCTCTTCGACACATCAAATGGATATTCCCACAACATACCTGAACCTGCCCAACGGGTAATCAACCTTCCATTTGAACCGAGCACCATGTCAAATATATTCCATCCGCCGTTGGGGAAAACATCGGTAGGGCTATAGACGTTGTTGGCGGCATCCCATTCATGTGTGCTGAATACTCCATTCGATTCTACTAATATCAACGCACTCTGATAGAGAAATGCTGAAATCAGCGATTTGCCAGACAGGTCATATACAATTTTGGGTGGTTCTTTTCCGAGTGGGTACGATCCGGTAATCAGCAGGTAAACTACTCCGTACTTTTCATTAACGGGAATTCCATTTACTGCTTTGCTTATGCCAATAGGCAGCAGATAGGATTTACCCCCTTCTATATAACCGAGGGTTTTAAATTGTATTTCCACCGGGGTGGAAAAATATTCTCCTTTCTTAATTGATACTTTTTCGGATGAAAGCTGAAAACATTCCCTGGGCACAATTTCGTAATTGGTGAAATTTTTTGCATTGTACGCTGCAACAGAGTCATCCATAACTTCAAAACTGAGCTGGAGATCTTCGTCCGCGGGCTTTGTTCCGCCGATACCTCCGTTTATGCGGATGGTTTGTACCGAATCTGTAATTTTCAATAGGCTCGCAAACGGGTTTTGGCCAGCCTGTACAATATATACTTTGTGGAACCGGCTAAGGTCTTCCACATCGATCGCGTTTTTATTACATGATGCCAAGACTGTCAACATCAGTATTATATATTTGATCTTCATGCTGCTCTTTTAAATAATTATTATAGTTGTTAACTATCAGGTCACCAGCCCGGGTTCTGATTTTTGCTGAAATCAGGAATGATGGATGCATCTTTAAGCGGGATAGGAAACAGCAAATACCTGCTTTGCCATACGTTTGTATTTCTTACAACAAACCGTTCAAAGCTGAACGAACCATCGTTGTTTTTAATAGGCTCCATACCTGTTACATATTTGTCTGTTTTATCCAGTATTTTCCATCTCCGCACATCCCAGAACCGCAGTTCTTCGAATGCAAATTCCACCCGTCTTTCCCTGCGTATGCGATCCCGCATCTGCGCCTGGTTCAATCCTGCTGGCAGATCGGGCATTTGGGCCCTTTCCCGGATTATATTTACCGCGTTGTAAACATTCGCCGTAGGCCCGTTCGCTTCATTTTCTGCTTCGGCATAGTTGAGGTATATTTCGGCAAGCCTGAATTTTTTCCAATTGGATGAGTTCTGCTGATTCTGATCCGGGATGGTGGGATCTATGAATTTCCTTAAATAATACCCGGTGTGGGTGTTTCGCCTGCTGGGCGGTGTTTTGAGAATCTGGTCGGCGCCGCCGGCATATGTAGCCATCGTATGCAATAAGCCGTTGCCCATATCATATATGGCGCCATTATACCAAACCGTTGCATAAAAGCGCGGATCGCGATTATCAAAGGGATTGTTCGGATCGTATCCTGAAGCGGAATTAACGATAGGCTGCAGATGCTGCTCATCCTGGTATCCCAGTATGGGCGGTTCCCCGGTCGCTTGCATATCATAACTGTCAACCAGTTCCTGCGAAGGACAGGAGCCGGCTTTCATCATTCCCGGCTTACTTGGAATGCTGTTAATAAGGGCAGAAGCACCTCCCAGCGGCCGTTCAAAAATTGTTTCTTTGTCGAGGGGTGTCGCAGAAATATCGGAATTATGTAAAAAGTACAGGCTATAATTGTTGAATAGCTTGTAGGTGTCATTGGCGGTTAATGCCTGGAGCGCTTCCTGTCCGGCATTTGAAGCCGCTTGCCATTTTGCCGCATCATTGGATGGATTCCAGAGCGGGCTGGCATTAAATAATAATATCTCCGATTTAATGGCGTAAGCGATTGCTTTTGTAAACCGTCCCCGCTCATTGTCGGTGGTGATCCGCATCGGTAATGCCGGATTGTTGATGGCGGAATCACAATCGTTGACAATTTTATCGGTGACTTCCTGAAATGAAGGGCGTGTCAGCTGTGAATAGTCGAAGCTGTTATCAAAAGGCTTGTCGACGAATGGCAGAGGTCCATATTTTTTGACCAGTTCCAGGTAGTAAAAAGCGCGCAGTAACTGCGCCTCTGCTTTATAACGCATTTTTTTGTTGCCGGTCGTAACATTGGCGCCGTCTATATTTTCCAGGAAAACATTTGCATCGTAAATGCCTGCCCATAAAACCGAGTAAGAGTCGCCGGTAGGATCGCTGCTGGGAGTTAAAGCATTCCCAAACCACTGGTGTGCCATACTGCTGGTTTCATTACCCACATCGCTGTCGTGGGCATCATCGGAAATTCCTGCCAGGAATGCATAAAAATTATAAAACCAGTAATAGCTCGGTATATGTGCGTATACTTTGTTTAAGTATGCACCTGTTCTGTCTTCGTTATTGAAGATATCATTCAGCGTTATTCGCCCGTTCGGGGTTATATCAAGAAACTTCTTGTTACAACTCGCAAACACGCAAATAATAAAGAAAGTGTATATTAAAAGCTTTTTCATTGCAGTATCTCTTAATTGTTAGAAATGAACATCGATTCCAAAATTATATATACGGACAAGGGGGTAGGAAAGGTCCCCTGTGAGTTCAGGATCGAAGTTCTTTGTAGGCAGCCTGTCTAAAGTCACCAGGTTAAAGCCATTGGCAAAAATTCTGATTCCATTAATTTTTAGCCTGCTCATCATCCGGGTTGGCAGGTTGTAGCCAATCTCCACATTTTTAAGCCTTATATAGCTGGCGTCATTAATAAAGAAATCATTCATTATTTCGTTGGGATTTGCCTGGGTTGTCAGGCGGGGATATTCTATGGGCAATCCCTTGCTTGCACGGTCTTCGGTCCAGCTTTCGAGGTGGCGGGCCACATAATTACTGACCGAATTGGTGCCGCGGAACATATAATAGTTCGAAACATTGGTAACGCCCTGAACCAATACACTCAAATCGAAATTCTTATAAGAGGTTTGGAGCGCCATTCCAAAAGAGTATTCAGGAACGGAAGAATACAGGATAGGAGCCTGATCTTTTAAATCCACTACGCCATCTCCATTAATATCCCTGTATTTGAAATCGCCGGGACGTGATGGATGGCCGCCAACATTTTGTACAGGAGAAAGATCTATTTCGTCCTGGCTGTCGAAATATTTATCTACTTTATAACCAAATAACTGTCCTATCCGGTAACCTGTTTCGCGATATCGATATGCATAGTCTTCCGGGAGAAGCGGCTCATCTGCATTCAGCTGATGGTTCCTGGCATAGTTCAGATTGAGTTTTCCGAGAAATGACCAGTCTTTATCGAATTTCTTCTGATAATCCAGTTCTATTTCATATCCTTTATTTTCAACGACCCCGATATTCACGGGCGCCAGTACGCTGATAGGTAATCCGTTCAACAGTGGCACTGTACCGCGGTTGCGAAGTATATTGTTCCGTCTTTCGTTGAACACATCTACGGAAAGCGTTATTGTATTGAATAATCCCAGCTCAACGCCGACATTCAGTTTTTTTGCTACTTCCCATCGCAGGTTTTCATTTTTAAGAAGATTGGTTATAACGGTCTGACCCAATCCCAGGCTGGAGCTATATCCACCGCCGGAGAGCTGCACATCGTCGAGATACAGGAACCGCTGAGCGCCAAGCCTGTCATTACCTACCAATCCGTAGGATGCCCTTAGCTTCAGCAAACTGATTGCCGATACATCTTCAAGAAAGCTTTCTTTTGAAATTACCCAGGCGCCTGACAAGGCGGGGAAAAAGCCGTACCGTTTCTTTTTTGCAAATTGCTCTGATCCATTATAGCCGGCATCAAATTCAAGGAAGTACCGACTATCATAGCCATACGCCCACCGGGTAGCAAAGCCCCTTGAATTAAAAGGCAGTTGCGCATCGATAACCAGGTTTTGCTGCTGAAATAAAACAAGTGATGTGAGTGAATGTTTATTAAAGGTTCTGCTGTAGTTGATGGTCGCCTGAATATTGGATAAAGATGTAAAGCTCGTATTGCCGGTGAGGCTAAGCGGAGTATTTACGCCGGCATTGGAAGGAACATAATAAACGCTGTCCTTTCCATCGATGCCTTTAAGGTTCGGATCGATCACCTGCATCCAGCTTTCATAGCCTCTCGAAGCGCTGAGATTATTCACCGGGGTTAAATCGAACGACACCATTGCTTTTGCCGACAGCCCTTTTGTTATAAAGTCCAGCTTTTGTTCCATCCCGTAAGAAGATGTTATGTTTCCGCTGGTGGTTTTTACGTAACCCGAACGATTTATCAGGGCAAACTGTGACCATTGTCCGGCGCTTCCAACAAGCACTTCTCCTTTTTGCGTTAAGGGCCCGGGAGCGTTTGCGGGCATATCGTTACCGAATGCAATAATATATAAAGAGGCATTGCTTCCCGTTGCGCCCCACGGAGAATTTATCTTTTCCACGTATCCGGCCACATTCAGAAATGCTGTCAGGTTTTTGTTTAACTGGAAATCGATATTAGACCGGAAACTATACCGGTCAAGTTTAAATGCCGGGTCATATCCCAATGGCTGACCGGGTTCCGTTCTGAATTGTCCACCCTGTTTCAGGTATCCAGCATTTACAAAATACTTCGCAAATTTGCCACCACCCGAAATCGTCAGGTTTTGCCTTTGCATGAAGGCGTATTTTTTCAGATTGATTTTATTCCAGTCATTATCGGGGTATCTTACAGGATCGTCATGAAGCTTATACCGTTCCAGGGCATCATCCGAATAAGCCGGACTCAGGCCATCATTAGTCAGCGCGAGATTTTTCAATGTGGCATATTCGAATGCATTTACGGGTTTGATCAATCGCGGAAAATCCTGCATACCGGTCTGAAATGAATAACTCACCTCGGGAGCTTCAGATCTTCCCCTTCTCGTGGTAATCAGTATAACACCGTTAGCGCCGCGCACGCCGAAGACGGCCGTAGAAGAAGCATCTTTTAAAATGGTAACCGATTCTACTTCGTTCGGATCGATTGATTTTAGATCCCGTTCAATTCCATCGACCATGATAATTGGGCTCTGAACATTCACGGTTCCCTGGCCCCGGATAAATAATTGCGTGAGATCCCGTCCCGGCTCTCCGCTTTTCTGGATAGCGGTAAGCCCGGGCAGGCGTCCGGCAAGGGAAACGGCTAAGTTAGCTGCGGGGCTTTGTTTCAGCTCTTTTGTCTGTATGGAAGCGATGGCGCCCGTAACGCTGAGTTTTTTCTGCTTTCCATATCCCACTACCACCACTTCATCCATATTATTCTGGAGGGCTGTCAGCACAATGGTGGGTGTTCTGTTATTTTTAACCGGTACTTCCATTTGGGTATATCCTACGATGGATATCACCAGTATTGCATTTTCGTTCGCAACTTTTATGGAAAAACTGCCATCGGCTGCGGAAGTGGTGCCGTTGTTCTTTCCTTTTTCTTCGATACTGGCTCCGCTTAAAGGCTCGCCTTTTTCATTGAGTATCCTTCCGTGTATCGGCAATACTGCATTAATAAATTCGAATCGTTCGCCGGAAAATTTATTGTTTTCCGACGACAGATTAATAAATATTTTCCTGAGACCAATTTTCTTCTCAGCAGAGCTTGTTCGGGCAGTAGCGGGAAATGTATTGATTAGCAGCGCGATCAGGGCCAGCTTTATCAGCAAGACATGTTTGAAGCAGGGGTGTAACAGATCATTTGCATGATCGTCAATTTTTTTCATACTTTTGCAATTAATGAGTTTTGGAAGATGACTGTCTGGGGACAGTTATAACTTACTAATTGCGGAAAATGCAGCTAACATTTTCCGCTTTTTTTTAATGTTTTTTCTTCATTTCATATTATACTGTTTTTTATTTAGAATGTGGTCGTATTTCCAAATCTGTCAACCCAATCCTGAATTTCGGCAGCGGGTCCCTCACAATTAGAAATGGTTTACATACTGCGGCTGCTTAAGACGGAACTTTTACGATGCAATCGATTTCGACCTTTATTCCCTTTCCTAAAACGGATTGAACGGTTGTTCTTGCCGGCTTTATTCCTGGAAAATATCGCTCATATACTACATTGTAACGATCAAAGTCGCTGATATCACTTAAATGTGCCGTACACTTTACCACGTTCTCCATTGACGCGCCGGCTGCTTCGACTATCGCTTTAATGTTTTCAAGCGTTCGCTCCGTTTCTTCTTCGATAGTTCCCAAAACAAACGTTGAAGTTTTAAAATCAACCGATGCCTGACCGCTGACAAATAAAAAGCCATCCATTAAGATCCCGTCGGAAAACACTCCTGTTACAAAACCAGCCTCCCTGTCGGGGTGATCTATTTTCGTTTTATTCATAAACTTTACTCATCGATTAACAGTTTCCTGCAATAATTGCGACCTGGTTTTCTGCTTTCTCTTTTTAAATACTGCGGGAATTATTTCTTTTATCGCGTCGATAATGATTGCTTCTGTTTTTTCAGAAAGGGGAGAGGGCTGATCATACCAATACATGCTGATATCCGGCTCATATCCTCCTTCTCTTATTACCCGCTTCGAAGAAATATAACAGGTTACATCGTTGGCATAAGCATTTATCCAAAGCTTATCCTCGTTTAATTCTTCTTTGAGCCGCACACTGTAATCCGCTACCACTTCACCTCCCATATTGATCATCAGCATTTTGTTGCCAAATTGCCAGGTTTGTACAGGATAATTCAACACATCCGGGAGAGAAAATCCCCTTTGAATACGATCAAGGGCCAGGCGCGCGTAATATCCTTTTATCGTAGTGTCTTTCGTTAATTCAATCAGTTCCGGCACGGTCGGAACTTTTGCAAAGGGTAATTTAATCCACTTCATCCTTCCCACGGGGGGCCGTGTTAAGGGTTGTAACTTTGATTTCAATAATTTATCTACATTATCGGAGATTTCCTGGCCGTATAATTTCAGATACTCCATTTTATCTCTTAGCGCGGGGTGGGCATCACCGGCGCATCCAATGGAGATCATGGCCATGGCTCCGGGATGATTTGCTTCAATGGCATCCTGTGCCGTGCCCATCCAATCGCCGTGAATTGCATTCACATCTGGCCCGACCGCTATGCCATGACAGGCATAATTTAGCCAGATTGCCCTGAGCGTTCCATCAGGATCGGTCACCCGCAAAACAGGTAGTGAATGATCCACGGGCCCACCGGCTTCCCTGCGATTTTCCGCAAAGAAAGCGCGTCCCTTTCCCCAGGATACCATAGCAGGCTTCCGGTTTTTTAACGCCGCAAGTGCCACCTCTTCGAGCCTCTTTACAAGCTCTTCATTATACTGCGCAATATGTATCAATTGGTCAAGTTCCAGGAGCGAATCGCTGAACTTATAATTGCGCGGGTAGTCTCCCCTGCATTGCAGGTGGTTGATCAGGCAGCCCACTTCCGGGCTGCCATGCGTATGCGTAACGCAAATAACAATCTGCTCCGGTCTCATCCGCATTTTTTTTGCCAGTGATTCCACTATCCGGCTGGTTGTTCTCCATTGTATTCCTATCAGTTCAACTGTTATAATCAGCGATGGGCGCTGCACATCGCTTCCGAAAGCAAGCGCCTTAGCATGCAGCCTCCGGATCACTTTGCCTGTTTCGGATTTAACTCTTCCCGCAAAACCGGATAGGCGAACCGGTGTTTGCGGGGTAATGTCTATCTGCGCTACCCCAACTTCCATTGTGCCACCCAAACTTTTATTCCGGGTCGTTTTACTTTTTTTCATACAAGCAAGAAGTCGGTTTTTGGTTATGCATTTACAGGGCTGCTATAAATTATCATTCAAATTTAGCAAACGGCACTTTGGTCTTTTTACCCGATATAGATAAATATGTAGCTTATTTTGTCTTTCTTTTCCTGGAAATGTATAGCGCTTCAAACTTCTGAAAACCTTTTGATTCCGGGAGCATTACTGTTTCAATGAAAGCAATATGCCGGCAGGGTGGGAGGGTGTTATGAAAAGGCTTTGAAATAATTGCTCCGGTATTGCCTGGGTTGACAATTTTTAAATTTCTTGAACTGCCGGTAGAAAAAGGGAATACTGTCGAATCCCGAATCATAGCAGACCTCGCTTATACGTTTGTCCGTTTCTATGAGCAATTTACATGACCGGCTGATCTTATATTCGTTCAGGAATTCAAAAAAAGATTTCTTCATCGTTTTGCTGAAGAAGCGGGAAAAGTATTCAGGAGTCATATAAAGATGAGCCGCGACATCGGCAAGAGATATTTTTTCCCGGTAATGAAGATCGATATATTTATAAACAGCGTTGATGCGTTCACGATAGCCGGGATCAAGCGCACAGGAAAATGTTTGTTCGCACAATAAACGGTACTCCGATGATTCGCTTAATTCCTGCAATATCTGCATCAGCAGAATAAATTTCTGAAGCGGTGGAAGCTTTGGCAGCTCGATACATTTCTCTCTTAATTTCGACCCCATGGCCTGGCTGAACTTAATCCCTTTGCTGGACAATTCCAATAGCTCCCGGATTGCTTCAAACTCGTAGCTTTTCAGCCATGCCTGTGCGAAAAAATCTTCTTTTAAGTAAACAACAATCGCATCGACCGAT
This sequence comes from Flavitalea sp., assembly GCA_044224935.1. Taxonomy (GTDB): domain Bacteria; phylum Bacteroidota; class Bacteroidia; order Chitinophagales; family Chitinophagaceae; genus Flavitalea. The sequence continues at coordinate 7,921 of JBGAJL010000007.1, read as the reverse complement.
TTCTCACTGCTTCCTGATTCGTTGATCCAGCAATGTGGCAAATTAGAACCTATCAAAACCAGATCGTCGCTGAGAAAATTTTCTACACTGTTTCCTACATACCGCAGTCCCTGCCCTTTGGGAATATATGTCAGTTCATATTCCTGGTGATAGTGCCAGGGGTATTCAAATTCTTTTTTGCCTTTTTGGAAAACAACATTGAACAAACTGGATTCGTCCGGTGGGATGGGTTTATAGTTTGCTTTCATTAGTTAAATATAAACTTTTTCCAGACTCTTATAATCACACGGGCGCAACACCTCCTGCTAAAAATTACCAAAAACGCCAATATATGTAACATGCTGCCAGCGCATATAAAGTCGCCCAAAATCCAATGCGTTTCCACCAGGGACGTTTTATACCATCGTTGAGCGTCGATAGCCAGGAGGGTCTCCATATAAATGGTTTTACCTGCTCGTACGCGGGGGCTTTGGTGCGCAGGGAAACAATTATGATCAGAAGAATAATCAGCGCTTCCGCAATGCCGCCAACATACAACCAGTGAAGTTGTATATCCAGAAGATATACGGCGAGTGCAACACCGGTTTGAATAATCACTCCGCCTACCAGCCCTGCGATAGCTCCGGCATAGCTGGTCCTTTTCCAAAAAATGCCCATTAGTATTACCGCAATAAACGGGGTTGCCATATAAGTGACGCCTATCTGAAAATACTTGAATAATCCTACCGATCCCGATAAGGGGGCCAATACGCAGGCGATTACCAACGCCGCCGCCGCAGAGATACGGCCCACTGTAATCATTTCTTTATCCGTTGCATTTTTCCGCCAGAAGTTGCGGTAAACGTCAAGCGTGAAAATAGTGGCAATAGAATTGGCCAATGCGCTTGTGGATGCCATTACTGCTGCAAAGAATCCGGCCAGTATAATTCCTTTAAGACCAGACGGCGCAAAGGTATTTAATGCATAAGGAAAAGCCCTGTCCTGGTCATATGGCAACAGCGACGGGCCTTTATGCATCACCTCCAGCCAATGGTATACGATCACGCCAATTAAACAGGTTACCATCGGGCGCACGAGGTTTATAAAACCCGCGAATATCATTCCCATAATGCCATGCCAGGTGCTTTTAGCGGCCAGTATCCGCTGGATCATCACCTGGTTGGATGACTGGTAAAATAAAAATGCGCCGAGCGAGCCCACAATGAGCCCTAAAAACGGGGAATCGGGATCAGACGGCAGATGATACAGGTGAAAGCGTTCCGGGGTAGCTGCTTCCATCGCCGGCCATCCGCCGGGAATATGGTCGAGAGCTACAAGAAAAAATAATACGCCCCCGCCTACGAGAAGAACGCACTGTATGGCATCTGTCCACATTACGGAAGTAAGGCCGCCGAGGATCGTATAGCTTCCTGTAACCACTATCAATCCAGCCATAATATAGTAATGATTCCAGCCGGTTAATTCACTTACGGTTATGCTCCCGCTATAAATAATAGGCGGAAGGAAAATTATCAAATATCCAAACAGGATTACAATGCTGTAAATATTCCTGCAAACCGGGCCAAAACGGCGATTCAGTAACTCGGGCACCGTCGTAATTTTATTCCGGAGATACATGGGAATAAAAAAAAGCATGGTCAGCGAATAAGTGGGTAGGCCCCACCATTCCCAATTGGCAATGCCCAGCCCGCTTTTATAGGTAGCGCCTGTTGTACCAATCATTGCTTCACTGGTTGCGGCAGTAGAAACGAAAGCGGCTCCTATAAGATACCAGGGCATATTGCCTGATGCAAGAAAATAATCATTCGAAGTTTTTTTTACTTTCCTGGCGGCTATCAAACCAATAACAACCACCAACAGTGTTACCCCTGCAATAATGAAAATATCAAGTATGGAAAGATTAAAATCATTCACGGGATAGCCGATTTTATTGTTTGTCTTTAATGAAAATACTGCAATTGATATAATACCTGTCGGGCAAAGCAGGATCGCAGGGATATTGCTGCCAGTGGGTCAAGCGTTAGGGCAAAACACGCCGGGTAAGTCCGCGCTGATAGGCATCCAGCCGGGTAAATCCTTCTGCATATTTACATCCTGCCGCCATACCGCGGAACTTCGCCTGCACTTCGATCATCTCCAGCATATCCGTATTGGCCAGATCCTGCATGGCTACAAATTGTGTTTTATGACAAAGCAGCATTTGTTTTTTAGTCTCAAAGGTTTCGGTAATGTCAACATATTCTGTCGGGTTAAAATTAATCCCGGCGGAATTATCCATGTAATATAGCTGTGCGTTTCCGAAACGGCATGCGGGCCGCGACTGAGCCGGGATAAACGGAAGTCCTTTTTGAAAATAGGAATCGAACACCAGCTGACCGACATACCGGTGATCCGGGTGGTAGTCATTGGGTGAATGGGTAATGATTACATCGGGGTCGGCTTCCCGGAGTATGTCAATCATCAGGCGCCTCTGCTCCTGGTTGGGAAAAACATGTTCATCGGTAATATTCCCCCAAATAAAATTTGCGCCAATTACCGCAGCTGCGGCGCGCGCCTCTTTTTCCCTGGCCGCACCGAGTACGTCGGGCTGAATTACCGCATCTCCCATGTTTCCGTTGGTAAAAACAGCTATTGTAACACGATGCCCGTCTTTGGCGTAGCGGGCCAGCGTGCCTGCGCATTGCAGTTCGGTATCATCGGGATGAGCGGCTATGCAAATAATATTCATAATAGTATTAAATGTTGGTAAGCAAAATAAGTATATCTGTTATAAAACTCCATACCTGTCGTACACCGTTCTTAATGAATCGCCGTTAAGCAGATCGGCTCTTGATTTATTTTCCTTGAACACTTTTTCGTATGCAAGTTCCAATGCCTTGTCTTCAACATGCTGAGGAACAACTACAACACCGTCAAAATCGGCAAAAACAAGATCGCCCGGATTTACCAATACTTCTCCGCATTTAACCGGCACGTCGTAGGCCATCACGCGCCCGCGCCCCAGACTGTCAACCGGACGGATTCCCATATAAAATAAGGGGAAGCCTATTTTCATTATTTTAAGACAGTCTCTGATCATACTGTCGCAGATAGCGCCTACAGCTCCATTTCGTTGGGCAATGGTGCTCATTAATTCTCCCCAGGGCGCATTGGTGCAGGAAAAATCCGTTGAATGAACGACTACATCATTCTCCTTAAGCGAATCCACTGCTTCTATTTCCAAATCATATGCATCGTCTTCTATATAATCAGTTTCCATCCATCGAAATGTGCGGGCACGGCCCACGATGATGCAATTATTGGGGTCAAGCGGTCGTAAACGCTGGTGCATGGCGCAATTCCTGTATCCCAGAACATCTAAAACATCGCAGACGATCGCAACGTATAGATTTTCTTTAATCCACTTAAATTTTTCCGCGTCATTAAAAAAATTTACGGCTGACTCCATAGTTGTTACATTTTTTCGGTATCTCATATTTATTTTTTAATCACCCTCCCTGTTCCATGCAAATGGCTGCATCAGAACAGGAATTTTACAACGGTTGCCGATACCATATTGCATACAGAACCATTGAAAAGTCTCCGGATTTTCTGCATTCAGTTGCATTAAATCGTAGTGATTGGGAAGCACATATTTCGGTTGTATTGCCTGCGCAAACAACGCAGCTTTTTCTGGATTTGGATTTCCCCATTTTCCGTTAATAGGAACGAGCATCACTTCCGGTGCAACGGGGGCTGTTGCCAGAACCAGGGGATGAAATTCCGTATCACTGGTATGATAGAAATTTCTTCCATTATTAAACTTTACAAAATACCCCGTGGTATCCTGTACGTCCGCATCGGTGGGAAGTGCGAAAACACCCGTTATTTCAACGTTTTCCACCAGCCGGGTTTCTCCTGAGTTGATTATAACAATTCTATTTTCGGGAATGCCCAGCAGGGCCAGTTTTTTCGCAGCCAGCCGGGGCGCCACAAACCACGTATTGTTTGTTTGTGTATAGTGGGTGATTGTATCAGGATCCAGATGGTCCAGGTGGTCATGCGTAACAATGTAAATATTGACAGATAGTTCCGCCGGCTTTATCGGTGGGGGGTACAGTCGTGAAAATTCGGGGGCATCTTTGGCTGCAGAATCAGAAAGATAAGGGTCGATCGCCAATGTCACTCCCCCCGATCGTATTATATATCCCGCCTGGCCGAGCCACCATAAACTGGCTTCAGTGGCTGATAGCAGATAGTCTGGTATTAATTTCATCCAACTTATTTAACCGCAATCATTGATAAACTAACAGGGTAAAGATATTGTACTCGTTATTTTGTTTCTTACCCCAAATAGATAAATATGTACCCTATTTTGTTATTGCAGATGTCATTTATATTCGAAGGCCCTCTGTTTCGGAAGCTCTAACCAAACCTATTTTTCAGAATATCTTCTCACTCGCAGCGCCGCCTGCTCTTTATGACCGCTAAATCCTTCCATATCGCATAAACGCATTGCATATTCGCCAATGATCACGCTCGCGCCGGGAGCGCACTTTTGCCAGGTGCAATTTTTCAGAAATTTGCCTACCCATAAACCGCCTGTATACCGTGCAGCACCTTTTGTAGGCAATGTGTGATTCGTTCCAATTACTTTATCACCATAAGCAACGTTGGTTTCGGGGCCTAAAAACAGTGCCCCGTAATTTGTCATGCTATCCAGGAAAATACCGGGGTCCTTTGTTAAGATCTCAACATGTTCATAGGCCAGTTTATCCGCTTCAATGATGGCTTCTTTAATGGAATCGGCAACCAATATGGATCCGTTTTGTTCCCAGGCTACCCGCGCGATATCCGCTGTCGGCAATACTTTTAATTGCCGTTCTATTTCTTCGATCGTTTCCAGCGCCAGTTTTTCAGACGTAGTAATTAATGCACCCGGGGATGTAGGGCCATGTTCTGCCTGACCTAACAGGTCACAGGCAATCATTTCCGCATCTGCTGTTTCATCAGCCACAACAAGAATTTCCGTAGGGCCGGCCAGCAAATCAATGCCTACCTTTCCAAATAATTGTTTCTTGGCTTCGGCCACGTATGCATTCCCCGGGCCTACCAGCATATCCACTGCTTCAATAGTTCCAGTGCCGTATGCCATGGCTGCCAGGGCCTGCACGCCACCCAATATATAAATTTCATCAGCGCCTGCTAAACTCATCGCAGCCACTGTTTCTCCTGGTATCGTTCCATTAATGGGCGGTGTACATGCTATGACGCGTTTAACGCCGGCAACTTTCGCAGTCAGGATGCTCATGTGTGAAGAAGCAACCATCGGATACCGTCCCCCCGGAATATAGCAGCCTACACTGCCGACGGGTATATTTTTATGTCCCAGTATTACGCCTGGTATCGTTTCCACTTCAATGTCCCGAATGGACGCCCTTTGCTGTTGTGCAAAAAAACGAATCTGGTCCTGGGCGAAAAGGATATCACTGATCGTTTGCTTTGGCAATGATTCTTTTATTTCTGCGATTGTTTCCTCACTCAATTTAAACGACTGAGGCGACCAACGATCTAATTTTTCAGAATAGCTTCTCACCATTTCATCGCCGCCTCTTTCAATATCATTTAAAATAGCAGAAACAGCTTCTTTAATCTTCAATGCTTCTGCCTCAATTGCCGAAACCAATCTTCCCGTTTTTAAGTATTTACCCATTTCTATTTATTTACGCTGAATTTTTTTACGGCTTCTTCATTTATTTCAATACCTAACCCGGGACCATCCGGAACCGGAATAAATCCTGAAGCATCCATGTGTACGGGATTTCGGATGACTTCCCGCAACATGGGATTGTCACTGACGTTGTATTCGAGAAAAAGGGAGCGCTGCAATACCGCGTTCACGTGGAGGCTTGCGGCCGTATTCAAATCAGTGAGCCATGCGTGAGGGCACACATCCACTCCTGCATATTCTGCTTCCCACATTATTTTACGGATTTGTGTAAATCCGCCGCAACGGGTGAGGTCCGGCTGAACCACATCTATACCGCCTTTTTGTATCAGTTCCCTGAACCCCCATCCTGTTGCTTCCTGCTCGCCGGCTGCCAGCCTTGTTTTTACACCTGCGGCTTTTGTTTTAGCGTATCCTTCATAGTTTTCGGGGTGAAGAAAATCTTCAAGCCAATAAATATTATACGGTTCCAGAGACCGGCAGAGCTCGACTGCATCATAAGCACTGCGATTCACCATCCACCCCGGATCAATCATTAGTTCCTTGTCGGGCCCGAGCGCTTCCCGCGCAGCTGCAACTAATTCTATATCGCGCTTTTTATCCTGGCCAAACACGCCCCAGCCAAATTTAACCGCTGTAAATCCACGCTGCAGGTAGAATGCGCAGGCCTCCTGCATTGCTTCAGGCGTGGGTCTGAAAAGAGTGGAAGCATAGGCGCGGATGCGATCGCGCCGTGCGCCTCCGAGTACCTGGTGAACCGGGCGGTTAATAGCTTTTCCAATAATATCATGGCATGCAATATCAAACCCGGATAATAATTGCATGGCAACGCCCCGTCTTCCATAATAGATGGAGCCTCTGTAAATTTTGTCCCACAAACGTTCTACATCAAAAGGGTCTTCGCCAATTGCCAGCGTCCGCAGCCCTTCAAACAATCCTGAGCCACTATCCGGAGCGTTTACTGCGGCCACTCCAACATATGAGGATGTTTCTATATCGGACCAGCCTGTGATCCCCTCGTCGGTAGTTACTTTTAATAACAAACAGTGTTTTACACCTCTCGCTTCTTCACTTCCTTCGGGCGCAGTATTTTCAAATGGTGATTCCAGAATAAAAGCTTCGATATTATTTATCCTCATACAAACGGTTCGTTGAAAATTATTTAATTAAATGTTATGGCCACTTTCAGCGCTTTATCATGCCTGTCTCGCGCGAGATAAAATGCTTCCTCCCAATTTTCAAAAGGAATTTCCTGTGTGATAAGCTCAGACAGTTTTAATCCGGGATCTTGCAGGCATTTCAGCGATTCATCCATGCGCTCTTCATCATTGCAGCACCCCACTATTTCTAATTCCGAAACATGTAATTGAAAAAGATTTACGGGCACCGGTTCGCTGATCAGACTGAACACTACCAGCCGGCCACGTTTTCGCAAAGCCGTCATGCAGGTAGAAAAAGCTTCTGAAGAACTTACTGCAAGTATCGCTACATCCACGGAAGCTACCGGGTTTACATCCCCAATTTCGACACCGGGTATTTTTCCGAGCCGGAACGGCTCTCTGCCGGCAACCAATACACGCGCTCCGGATTTTACCGCCAGCCGTGCAATAATATTTCCGAAAGGGCCATCGCCCACTATTAACACCACCCTGCCTTTGATATCTCCCGCCCGCGCTATTGCCTGTAAACAATTGGCGACGGGCTCAAGCAGAGCTCCCACGGAAAAAGAAATGGTATCGGGCAATTGTCTTATCCGGTCAGCGCGCTGCACAAAGTATTCAGCAAACGTGCCGTTTCTGTCAATACCAAGATGGCCCATATTTAAACAAAGGTGGCCAAAGCCACGCAGGCATTCTGCACAGACGCCACACGGAACTACCGGATGCGCAGCTACCCGCATGCCCGGCGAAAAGGTTTTAACGTCTGATCCGCACTGAACAATAATTCCGGCTCCTTCATGACCCGGAACGCAGGGCAATTTAATACCGAAGGGGTTGCTTTTAATATCATGTAAATCCGAAGTGCAGATAGTTGTTGCCATTGTGCGGATCAGTACCTCATCTGCTTTTAATGAAGGCACCGGAAGTGTGGTAAGCACTAATTGATTTAATCCCTGCAGTTGTAATGCGCGCATTGTCGTGGGTAGGCTCATTGTTATTTATCGGAATTTAGGATTTGGCAGGCCGAGCAGTTCTAATGTATTACGGTGTATGA
>JBGAJL010000006.1:0-75809 GCA_044224935.1 Flavitalea sp. | reverse complement strand
AACTGTGAATGCCAAATACGATCATAAAATTGCGGATCATTCGCATGTGCCATTTTCCGGGCCTCTTGAGTTGTTCATTGTCCACATTGTCGGAAGAAATGGCCAGGAACGGGATATTAGTCAGAAAGTTGGTAAGCAATATTTGTTTGGGGAGCATAGGGAGAAAAGGCAACAATAACGATGCCCCGGCCACACTCAGCATATTGCCGAAAGTCGCTCCTGTGTTGATAAAAATGTATTTCAGCGAGTTGGCAAAGGTCTTCCTTCCTTCAATAACCCCGTCGGCCAACACAGACAGGTCTTTTTCCAGCAAAACAAAATCGGCCGCTTCCCTGGCCACATCCACCGCGTTGTGTGTGGATATACCGGTGTCGGCGGCATGTATCGCAGCAACATCATTTATGCCATCGCCCATATAAGCCACTGCGCGTTTCGCTTTCTGCAGGGCTCTAATGATACGTTCTTTCTGGTAAGGTTCCACTTCGGCGAAAATATCCGTTTGCACAGCCCGTACGGTCAGCGCTTCCGGCAGCATATTGTTCAGCTCTTTTCCCGTGATTATTTCAGGCTCCTGTACACCCAGTTGCCGGGCCACGTATCCTGCAACAAACCGGTTATCGCCCGTGATTATTTTCACACTGACATTCAATTCACGCAAACGGTTTATAGAATCAACTACATCCTCCTTCAGCGGATCTTCCAATACGGTGAACCCTGCAAATATCATTTCACGCTCATCATCTTTTGAAACTTTTGGCTTATCAATATCTTTATAACATAAACCGATGAGGCGAAAACCTTTGGCACAATAATCGGCATAGAATGCATGGATTACATCAAGGCTAATAGGCACAATATCACCACTTTTCCCTTTCTGAGAAGTACATATCGGCAGGATATTATCCACTGCGCCTTTGGTGATCAACAGGCGCTTACCCGAATTACTAACGGCAATGCTCAAACGCTTCCGGATAAAGTCATAAGGCACTTCATCGGTTTTTTCATACGCTGTGATATCCTGTCCTATATTTCGGATCGCTTCATCAATAGGATTGGTAAAACCATTTTGCAGAGCCGCATTCAGGCAGGCGTACAGTTTTGTTGTTTCATCCGGCTGCCCCGATGGATCTATAATCTCTTTCACTTTAATTGCACCTTCGGTGATCGTACCCGTCTTATCTGTGCAAAGCACCTGCACTTCTCCAAAATTGAAAATAGACGAGAGCTTTTTGACGATAACCTTTTTCTTCAGCATGCGCCTGGCGCCGGCCGACATAGCAAATGTCATGATAGCGGGCAGCAGTTCCGGCGCCATGCCCACTGCAATAGCCAGCGCAAAAAGGATGGAATCGAATAAAGGCTTATGGAAATAGAGATTTACGGCTAAAATAACAATAGACAATATGATTGTTATCTGCATCAGGAAGTATCCAAACCTCTTAATGCTTTTCTCAAAAGCTGTTTCTTCTGCCTGCGAAAGGCTCTGCGCCATCTGGCCGAAAACAGTGTTGCCTGCTGTATTCACTGCAAATGCCCTGCCGGTGCCGCTCACAACACTTGTACCCTGCCACAGGCAGTTGGTTTTTTCTGCAATCGGCGCATCTTTGGCTACGGTGCCCGGTACTTTTTCCACCGGGTAGGATTCGCCGGTGATGCTGCTTTCATTTACATGCAACTCGTTGTTGTCTATCAACCGGCAATCGGCAGGAATAATATCGCCCGCTTTAAACAACAGCAGATCCCCGGGCACCACACTGGAAGTTTCTATTTCGTGCGCCCGGCCATCACGGACAACCGTGCACTGCAGGCTTATCATTTTCTGTAATTGCTCTACGGCCCTGCCGGCATTCAGTTCCTGCCAGAAGCCGAGCAGCCCCGTGATCAACAGTATGCTGAGTATGATCAGCGTGTCTGTTGTTTCACCTAAAAAAGCAGAGAGAATAACAGCTACGACAAGCAAAAGCACCAGGGGGCTGGTAAACTGGCGGATCAGCAGGCTCAACTCGCGTTTTAAGCGGGAGCCCGAAGAGCCCGCCCTTCGCTGTTTACCCAGCTTCGCTTTCGCGGCCTGCATATCAAGTCCCTGGTCGGAAGAGGTTTGTAACCGGGCGGCGATCTCCCCGATCGGTGGTGATGAAAAATCCCCGGTGTTCATATCTCGATGAGTGCTTAGCACTTAAAATAATTTTTCATCAACGTTTATACTGGCGATCCGATCCACTGGTAACAATCGCGTTACACCGTCGTTTATTTTAAAGTGAAAATATATTTAATATAAATAACCGTAAAATATTATTTGCCATGGCCCTGTTCCAGGTTGCGGGCCACCGGGCCGGAACAATACCGAACGAAGATAAAAGGCGAAATCCCGGAATATTGCTGCATCTGTCGCCATTCACATACATACGTCTATCTAATTTACCTGCAGCTATATCGCAGCATACATTTGTTTTGATTATAAATAAATCAAACAAATAAATATGAAACTTCTTTTTTCGTTACTTATCACCGGCGTCTCTTTTGCCTGCTGTTCTAAAGAAAAAAACATTTCATCCGAAGAAAATAATAGCTGGGGAAAACAACCCGACCTGCCGATCGTAACCGGTAAATCAGCTTTTACTATCTCCGGCGATGAATATTACGTGAACGTTATGGGTGACACCATTCCGAGAATGCCCAGTTTTCCATCATTGCCTGTTAAAAAGAACATTGCACGGGGTTATGTTGCCGATTTAAGCGGCAAGCCTTTAAAAGGTGCACATATCGGGGTATCCTCAACACTGACAGGCGGGTTTTATTCGAGCGGAAGTGCGCTGACCGACGATAAAGGATATTACGAGTTTACCATTCCCGCAGGTGCAGCTTATTTTTTCGGCACAGCAGCCACCATCACCTACAACGAAACGCCCACCGTTGTCGCTTTATATCCTGCGGGCGGCACAAGTGCTTTCCCCTCGGGAAATGGCGTGGTTAAAAATTTTGTTCTGCTTTCCTATGGCCCTGCCAATCCTGATGAAGTGGCACAGCAGCCGGGCAACGAAAGCAATTACTATGGGGGCGCTTTATCATTCAGCTTCAATATTAATTACGAAGGAGACTCTCCCGTTTCTGAATACCTGCCTTACAATGGAGTAATCGAAATAGAACTTGTGCCCACCGGGCCCTGCCTGTATGGCGAAACAAGATCGTTCACCATCACCAGGCAAATAGGTAATTCGACCGGTTTCATCATTCAGAATATTCCGGTTGGTAAATATTCCATCAATGCCAAACTGAAAGATGGCAGGAATTTAAAAATGAAGGCTGTCGGAACTAAAGCCGATGTATACCCGAAACTGGGCCTCAAACGCAACGGCGCCGGGGACGGCTACACCGTAACTTTTACCCCCAATCACCAGTATACGCCGGTAATGGTAAGTTCCTTCAAAAGCAACTGGGACGCCCTTGAAATCGGCTTGAAGCTCTAACCCCGGGCAATATGACCGGGATAGAATGCATTCAGCGACAAATCGGGGATTCTGTCTACAAAGCAGCCGTTATAACACCGTCGCCTTAGCGGAAGAACTATGTTTGCATGATGAACTTTCCCGGGCTCTTTAAAAAGAATAACCGCCTGCTGATGCATCTGTTCTTCTGGACATTTGCATTTCTCATGCTCACCTATATCTACGGCACAGCCTATGACAGTTTTGATCTGGGTGTAGTAGTTATCCTGATGCTGTTGCCTGTACATATCTGCTATTATTACAGCATCACGGTTCTGGTTCTTCCAAGTTTCTTTAATGGCAAATACATGAGGGCAATCTTCACCGGGTTGCTCATCATGTTTTTTATAGCTGTGGTGTACAGGCTGACAGAGATCTTTTTCACCGATCCTTATATATTCAAATACTATAAACAAAGAGATCCGGCGTTCACCTGGAATAAAATTTCTAAAAGCCTGTGGGCCCAATTGCAGGATAAGGGTGATTTTGTAAACGCCATAGAACGAAGCAATGTGGTGGTGTGGATAGGCATTACCATGAAACTGTTTGCATTATGGCACGAACGGAAACATGCGGTGCTGCAGGCCGAGCTGAACGCATTAAAAGGACAGTTGCATCCCCATTTTCTTTTCAACTCACTGAATAACCTCTATGCGCTTTCGTTGAATAATTCACCGCAAACCCCGGAAGTTATTCTGGGGCTGTCCAATATACTCCGGTATGTGATTTACGAATGTGCAGCCGACCGTGTATCTCTTGAAAGAGACGTGGAAGTACTGAAAGATTATATCGCGCTGGAAAAATTGCGCTATGAAGAACGTTTGGACCTGAACCTGAATATCGACGACAATATGAAGGATTGGGAAATCGCTCCCCTGCTCATGCTTCCACTGGTTGAAAACGCATTTAAACACGGAGCGGGCGAAACGATCAATACTCCCTGGATAAATATTGAACTGAAAGTTTACAATAACGATCTGCTGCTGAAGATCAGCAACAGTAAACCGGAAAACTCGGTAAACCATATTTCAAAACCAGGTGGCAGAATCGGCCTGTCGAATGTTCTGCATCGCCTGAAGCTGTTATATCCCGACGGGCATTCTCTCAATTGGTATGATGAGGAAGATTGTTTTATTTTGGAAATGAAAGTCAAATTGTACACCGCTAACAAAGTCAACTATGGCAATAAGAACGCTGATAGCAGATGATGAACCGCACGCTATAGACATTCTGCTGCGATATGCATCGAATATTCCGCAGCTCGAAATAACAGCTACCTGCAATAATGCGATCAAGGCTTTCCAGGTGCTGCAAAGCAGCGATATTGATCTGTTGTTCGTGGATATAAAAATGCCCGGTCTATCGGGAACCGACCTGGTGAGGAGCCTGAAAAAACCGCCTATGATTATTTTCACAACCGCCTACCAGGAATATGCCGTCGACGGATTTGATCTTAATGCAATAGATTACCTTCTCAAGCCCATCTCCCTGAAACGATTTCTGCAGTCTATCGATAAAGTCATGCATTTTATTAACGGGAATAAAAAAACGGAGCCCGAAAAACAGGCCGTTCCTGCTAAACCTCCCGCCGACCAATTTTTATATTTACGCATCGAACGCAGATTGATAAAAGTAAATACAAAAGAGATCCTATGGATCGAAAGCGTAAAGGACTATATAAAAGTTCATACGAAAAATGAAACGTTTCAGACAAAGCAAAAGATCAGTGTAACGGAAAAGCTGCTGCCTACGGGCGAATTCATGCGCATTCACCGCTCCTTTATCATCCCATTGAATAAAACAGAGGGATATCACCCCAACTATGTAATGGTGGCGCGAAATAAAATACCCATCGGCCGTAATTACAAACTCGCCTGCGCTCAAAAATTCGATCCTGAAAAAAGAGTTCCTGAATCTTCGCCACAACCGGCTGCCGGCCTGTGAAGTATTTGCAGATAAGATTCATCTCTTACCTGCAAATACAGGGGTCAGTGATCATCGCCGTCGACTCTATTGTGCGCAATACGCTTTCATAAGCCTCTTGCGCACCCCGGAGATCCTTGCAATAAAATTGCACAGGCTCATCAATGGCGCCAGCATAACTCCCCCGCCTGCAAGGCGCATATCACTTATTTTGGAAACGACAGCCAGGGCAAGAAGATTTTTCGGCACTCCTTTTTTATCTGTTTTCCGGTCGCCTGCCAGGCCGTATAAAATCTGCAGGGCATTTTCAAATCCTTCAGATCCCGGAAGAATTATGGTGGTAAAAACAACGGGCAGAGAAGATTCATTTGAGAACCGGTGTGCCATTCCTTTTTCCACCGTCACCTTCTGCTTTGCAGAGAGTGTGATCGTTTTATTCTCCAGCACAATGGTTAAAAAGCCTTCTATCACAACAAATGTTTCGGAAAAATCGCGGTGATAATGCAAAGGAGTACCTCCTCCGGGCATTAACGTAACCTGCAATGTGGTAACGCGGCCATTTGTGCTGGCTGCGGTCTGTATAAAAGTTACCTCATCATTGATAACCGGGTTGACGATCGTTTTGTTAAGCATTTTTCTTTAATTGATTTTTTGCAATGTTGTCAATGACTTTGTATAAGTGGCCACTTCTTTTATCTCTCCTGTTGGCAGGGGTACCAGCGTTATCAATTTTGAAGTGGATTCCTGCTGCACCATACCTATCCCATGCGCCATCCAGATCGTAATCTTTTCTTCACCGTTGCCGGTATATTCAGAACTGCCCAACCGGTTCGTTATTTTTGTGAGGACCTCGTATGAAAACTTATTACAGGTAAAGCTGCCGGCCGGAACCTGGATCGTTTCCACTACGGCCGTTCCGGAGGATTGCACTATTTCCTGCTGCATTAATCCCGCTTCGCCCTTGTTTGTATATTCAATACGCTGACCCTGTATCAGCGCTCCGTCGGTGCTGATCACGCTTCCATTTTTCAATGCATTTTCCATCATTATATAAGCAGGATATCCGAACACTTCCGTTTTTGTGATTCGTATATCCGGCATACTGCCGAACAACGCCACCGTGGTGTACCAGGCTTCCGGCACTTTAATTTCGGTATACGTTTTTCCTTTAAGGTCAAACCGCTTATTGTCAAGTACAATCATTCTCCCGGCTGTATCTTCTATTACCGAGCGCTCGGTATAAACAGTAATGCCCGTAGAATCTTTCGTTCCTGTAATGAACACTGTTGCGGTGCCCTGGCTCTCTCCTTCCGACTCGATGTTGTAAATGAGTTTTTTGTTTTCCGGTGGAATAAAATTGGCGGCAGCATCCGGTTGCTTCATGCCGTCTTTGTTTTTTTTGCAACCTGTGCCCACTGCAATGGTCATTGGCAGCGCTATTGTTATACAAAGCGCGACGCCGATTGATTTGTTATAAATCATCTGTAAAAAATTATTTAGGGAACAAAACTATCAGTCGTGAGAGGTTCCCTGAAAAAACGGCGACGTATGCATGCACCGGTAGTTAAACAGCGGATCCGGTAGATAATTGACATTATGCAGTATGGGCGCATCTGGTACATAAAAAAGGGCGCCGAAAGGCCAAATTAAAAAAGCCGTCTCAAAAGCGAGACGGCTTTTCCAGGATTTTCATTGAAAACCAGATAGGCATGATTTAAAAACTCCAGGGCCGTTTAAT
Organism: Flavitalea sp.; assembly: GCA_044224935.1. GTDB lineage: Bacteria > Bacteroidota > Bacteroidia > Chitinophagales > Chitinophagaceae > Flavitalea. The sequence goes on along the minus strand of JBGAJL010000006.1, from coordinate 68,663 downwards.
AGTCGGGCCAGTCGTAGGTAACATTCCAATCGAGCGCTGTTCCGGCTTCTCCGCTGAGGATAACCGTATACATCATCGACCCTCTTAAATCAACATTCTTTAATGTTTTCACCAGCTCATGGGTTGTAGCATTATACAATCTGATCGTATGATAATTGATATTGTAATTACCACGGGATGTGGGCACCTGCATTTTCACATAATCCGATACCACCGAAGGGGCAACTGTTGAACCGACCGCTACTTCAGGAGCGCCAACCGAGTCTTCTTTTTGAAGGGTAACATCAAGGGGAACAGCATTATCCGTCAGATTAGCAAGCCTTAGCTTTATTTTATCGAGTTCGGGCTGTTGCAGATCATCATTGGTTAAGATCATTTCGGGCTTTCCGGAAACATGCCCCAAAAAAGCTGTATAGTTGTTTTTCGGATCGAGCTGCACCATTTTGGATAGCACAGTATCCTCTTCTGCAATGCTGTAGAAAGTCAGGGGACGGAGCCCTGAATTTACCACGTAATATTGGGACACTTCCAGGTAATTCATTGCTCCTGTGAATGTCAGTTTAAAAGTATCCAGGATCACCTGTATATCTCCGGGAGAAGTGAGCACATTCACTACGCGGAGGTTGGATGTGATCATTTTTTCAGTAGTTATTCCCGGTTTGGTACAACCGGCAATCAGGAACATCATGCCTGCAATCAGACAGATGACCGGAGAAAGAATTCGTTCTCTGAACAAATTCCTTATATATTTTAATTTACCTGTCATTTTCTGTAATTAAGAATTATCTGAATTAATATTATTTAATACGACACTCAGTATCCGTCATTCTGCGTCCATGAATTAATAGTAAGATCATCAACCGGCATAGGGAACAAATAAAACCTGGGATTTACTTTTTCGATCGCAGCCTGCTGAGTTTTATGGGATTCGACTTTTTCTTTAAGAATTCCCCACCTGATCAGGTCAAATTTTCTTTTCCCTTCGAGGTTCAATTCTTTAGATCTCTCAGAAATAATGGCCTCACGGAATTGCTGCTGTGAAAGGCCTGACAGGTCAGGCAGTACTGTGCCATCCGTTTTATGAGCGTCGGGCCTTGCCCTGTAACGCACTTCGTTGATCTGTGCATAGGCTTGCGGCGTAGGGCCTCCGTTCGCCTCATTAGCCGCTTCCGCATAAATCAGTTTAATTTCTGCAAGCCTGAACAATGGCCAGTTTGTTAAGTAATCCTGCCAGTATGCTGTTGAAGGATAAATCTTCTGCCATTTGGTTGCCGTATACTGTGTGGAATCGGTTATCGGCTTTTTGGTCCATCCATCCACAAACTCATAGTCGGCAACATTCCATTTATAACGCTCATCGTTTTTATCCTGTTCTCTCAGCCATTCTATCTGCCATATCGCACCGGCGCCCCCACCACCCCATGAGGGGCTCGGGCCATTGCCGCTATTGTCTGCACCGTACATATATGGGAAAGTCGACCCCTTGCTCTTACTGAATTCAACATCCAGGATAACTTCAGGATTATAAACATCTGTTGAAAGATCGGTGAACAGTTTTGAATAATGCGGCTCCAGTGTATAAATGCCTGCACTTTCCATGTCAATAACCTGCATGGCTTTATCTCTCGCCTTTGCCCAGTAAGAAGGGTCTCCTGCAACCATTTCACCCTGTGAAGATCTTCTCCATCCGGCCAGTGTAAGGTAAACGTTTGCCAGTAATGATTTCACTGCTCCGTCAGTGAACCTTCCTCCACCGTCGGCCTGAACAGGTAATTTACTATCGGCAAATTCAAGATCTGGTAAAATAATTGAATCGTAAATATTCTGAACAGGGCTCCTGGGTACGATGAGCACTGTTTCCGTTGTTGAATGCAGTCGCAGGGGAATATCGCCCCACATCCTGACAAGGTAAAAATAAAATAAAGCGCGGAGCGCCCTGGCTTCCGCAACTTTTTGCGGGATCCAGGGATTTTCGGATGCGTCCATCTTATCGAGCGTTTCTATAAGATTATTGGCGCTGTTGATACCTTTCCAGAATACCCTCCAGAAATAGGCGTCCCTGCCGCCGGCATACACTGCCTGCTGGAGTTCATCATTCTGAAGATTAAGAATATAAGTTCCCACATAAGCGAAAGCACCCATTTCCTGCAGCATCGCATAGGATCCGAAGAGAGCCACGTTGGCCTCTGCTTCAGAAGAAGGAAAGTTATCAGGTGTGAGAAAGGAATAAGGTTTTTCGGTGATAATTTTTTTGCATCCCGTAATTACCAGACCGAACAGCATTATAGATAATACAAATAATTTTTGCATGATTCTGATTTTTAAAAATTAGAATTCGGCTCTCACTCCCAAAGTAAAGATCCTGCTACGCGGATAACCTCCAAGATCAGCTCCAGGGGTGATAATGGAGTTGAAATAATTCACTTCGGGATCATATCCTGTATAATGAGTAAAGGTCAGGAGATTCTGTGCGCTCAGGTACACCCTCACGTTTTTAACTAGCGCCGACGTTGAAGTTCTTGAAAAGCTATAAGCTGCCATCACGTTCTTCAATCTCAGGTAAGATCCGTCTTCGACCAGATAGCTGGAATTGTAATCATATTCGGGGTTGTACACATCAGCATTTGTCCATCTCTTCATATTAATCCCGGGATTATCAGGTGTCCAATGCAAAAGAAGGTCGGCCAGACCTCCCTGACGCGAAGCCTGTTCCTCTATAATAGCCTTTTCTGCATTCAGCAACTTGTTTCCGTAAGAGAAAGTAAATAAGAAGCTGAATTCCAGTTTGCCGAAAGAAAAATCATTGGTAAAACCACCGAAAAACTTTGGATTGCCATTTCCAATAACGGTTCTGTCGTCTTCATTAACGAACCCATCACCATTGATATCCTTATATCTCCTTGTACCTACTTTAGTATCGAGGGATTGATGAATGGGTGCGCTCACGTATTCTTCCTGCGTATGAAAGATCCCATCATAAACATATCCGTAAAAATTGCCGAGCGGCTGTCCAACTGTAATTATGTAAGGATTATTAAGCCTGCCGGCGCTTCCAAGCGTAAAGAACGTTTGGTTTTCATTCAACGCCAGCACTTTGCTTTTATTAAAAGCAATATTGAAATTGGTATTCCATTTTAATTTTCCCGTAAGATTTACGGTATTCAGGTTAAACTCAAAACCTTTTACCTGGATGTCGCCTATATTACGGAACACAAATGCAGACCCGGGGTTGTTATCAGCCGTTGTGGAAAATCCCGAATAGGTGGAAAGGTTTGATTGGAGAAGCAGGTCTTTGGATTTCTTTTTATAGATATCCGCAGTGATCAGTATCCGGTCATTCAGAAAGCCCATATCCAGGCCGATATTTGACTGAATAGTCGTTTCCCACCTGAGATCCCGGTTTCCCAACTGTGAAGGCACAAGACCAACCACCGTCTGTTCACCGATTATGGTAGGAAAGCCACCGGTGTTCGCAGCCTGGTAAGTGGAATACGTGGAGTAAGGTGAAATGGATTCATTACCCGTCATACCGGTGCTGGCACGCAGCTTAAATGTTGAAAAAGGGCTATTCTGTTTCATGAAGTTCTCTTCATTGATCTTCCATGCAATAGCCACTGACGGGAAATATCCCCATTTCTGTTTTACAAATTTGGAGCTTCCATCTGCTCTCAGACTTGCTGTAACAAGGTATTTATCCTTAAATGTGTAATTAACTCTTCCCAGGTAACTTAATATTCCGCTTCCCTGCCTGCCAGAAGAGGGCGTATATAGCCGCGAGCCGAAACTTAAGTTATCATACCCGAGCGACTGGATAGGAAAATCGCTGACCGATAATCCATTCGAACCGGTTTTAGTAGTTTGCATCGTAAAACCGGCCAGTGCGCTGAACTGGTGATCTCCAAACGACTTTTCATAATTTAAGGTATTCTCATTGAGTAAACTCGATTCGAAATATGTAGAGTGGGCAGCATAACCGTTTAAAATATATCCCCCGGATGTTTCCTTGGGATAAAATTCATCGGTGTTATTCGCGCTGTAGTCAATGCCACCGGCAATCCTAAGCACTAAATTTTCCAGCAACTTGAAACTGAAAGAAGTATTAACGCTTGCAGTTGTGCTCTGGTCACTGATCCTGGGATCTGTAAGCTCGATGTAAGGGTCCATGCCATTCGATCCCCCCGGTCCGCCTATGGCATCTAATAAACGATTAAGATCGGGCACAATACTGGGTTTATAAGGGCTGCCTTTCAGTATCGAATAAGTAATTCCGCCTGATCCGCTTAAAGAAGATCCTTTCCTGTTGCTGTAGCTAAGGCCGATAATAGTCTGGTTCGTAATATGGCTGGATATGTCGGCAGTAGTATTCAGCCTCGCTGTGTACCTGTCGTAGCTGGTTCCTATGGCAATACCGTTCTGGCCCGTGTAATTCAATGACCCTGCGAGCTTCAGGGCCTTCGTTCCGCCTGTAAACGAAATATTATGGCTCTGCATGGGCGCCTTGCGAAATACTTTGTCCTGCCAGTTTGTGCTTACGGAATCTTTAAACGATTGCCAGTTTCCATAAAGCGTGTCCCCGATCCCTGAATTTCTCGGGTTGCCAATAAGATAATGCTGCATCATGGCGTACTGCTGGGAATTGATAAGATCTCTTCTTACTCCCAGTATCTGTATACCATAATAAGCATCATAGCTTAAATTGAATTTGCCCGCACGGCCCGATTTAGTAGTGATAATTACTACGCCATTGGCGCCGCGGGAACCATAAATTGCAGTGGCAGACGCGTCTTTCAATATTTCAACCGATTGCACATCATTACCATTAATATTCAGGTTGGATCCCCCCTGCATAGGAAACCCGTCAATTACATATAACGGATCATTACTCGCAGAAATAGAAGAGCCGGACCGGATGTTGATGCTGACAGCCGCGCCGGGAGCCCCTTCGGTGGATGTCACCTGTACTCCTGCGGCCCTTCCCTGCAAAGCAGCATTCAAAGACATATCGGTGCTCTTTACCACATCAACCGCTTTGACGCTGGCCACGGATCCGGTAAGATCGCCTTTCTTTAAGGACCCGTATCCTATCACCACCACCTGGTTCATATCCTTCATATCGGCCTTCATCCTCACGTCTATCACCGCTGAGTTTCCAACTTTTATTTCCTGCGTTACCAAACCGATAAAGGTAAATACCAGCGTAGACTCATTCGAATTCAGAACAATGGAATAATTACCGTTATAATCGGATATGGTGGTTTTGCCGGTTTCTTTTACAGTAACAGTCACTCCTTCCAGAGGATTGCCCAGTTCATCTTTAATAATGCCCTTTATGGTCAGAGGAGGGGATATTGAAGAGAAGGGGCCGCGCGGTACATTTTCATTTTGTACACTATTTTCCCGGACAATAATAGTTTTGTATTTTATATCATAAGTGAGATGCAGATCGCGCAGACAGGAATTCATCACCTCCTGTATTGTCGCATTGCGAAAGCTAAGATTGACAGGAGAGGCGGTTTTAAGTAATTTTATCTCATAAATAAACGAAAACCCGGTTTGTCTTTCAAAAATTTTGAAAGCCTAAGAAATAGAAATGTTCTTTTCCTCAATAGTTATTTTCTGGGCGAATGTCTTAGCGCTCAGACTTAGTGAAAATCCCAGCATCAGAAAAGCAATCAATTGCATAGTCAGCAGTAGTTTTATCAAAAGCTTACTCCGGCCCAATTGAGCTTGGTAATCAAGTACCGAAATCATAAATTTGTGTTGATAGGTTAAAAAAATTTATGTCTTTCCGACAGAAGTTTACTTACCTGTTTCCAAACCGGGGGTGTCTCCAGCACTTCCCGGTTTCTTCGATAAGATTATTTAATACAGGTTCCTTTATTCTACCATAAGCAGATCTTTGTTTTGGTTAAAAAATATATAGTATACTATTTTCTATAATTTTCCACTATCAGCTCCCTGCCCTCTCTCTTAAACTGAACTTTATGCGTAGCCTCAAATATCTCCAATACCTGGGAGAGGTCATAGTTTCGGGAAATTGTGCCGGATAGGGATATGTCCGGAATATTCTCTGCATAAGAAACATGCACATCATACCACCTTTCCAGTTCTCTCATTATCGAATGAAAATCAGCATTATCCAATTGAAAGAAACCATTTTTCCAGGCAATGGACATGCTGGTATCTATATTATTCAGCAGGTCTACCTGGTTGTCGCTTTTGGTTAGCTGGGCCTGCTGACCGGGGCTTAGCATCACTCCATCGTGGTCCAGCTTCCAGTTAACCGATCCTTCAAGCAAGGTTGTGCTGACACGGCTTTCTTCATTGTAAGCCATTATATTAAATCGTGTGCCCAGCACTTCCACTACACCGCCATTTCCGTGCGCCGTATTCACCTGCACAAAAAATGGTTTCTTTTTCCCGCCAGGCATATGCTCCGATCTGATCTCAAAATAACCTTCGCCCGTAAGCTCTACCCTCCTCTCCTCGCTGCCGAACTTTACAGGAAAACGCAGCGAGGAAGACGCGTTCAGCCATACCTTGCTTCCATCCTCCAGCGACACGATGTATTGCTGACCATTAGGAACCGTCAGCGTATTATAACGCCCGGGGTCTTTCCCATCACGCGTTCCATTAAATATTATTTCGCCATCCGCTTTAATCACATGTTCTTTTTCTCCCACATTCAATGCGCCGTTTTTGGTTTTGCTTAAATCAATCATTTCTCCATTGCCGAGCAGGAGCGTTACTCCCTCTTCTGTACGCCTGCTGACGGGCTGATTGTCAGATTTCCGGCTTAATACCTCTCCTTTAAACATTCTTTCCCCGAAAAAATAAACCAGGGCAGCGGAAAAGAAAATTACGCCAGCCACTACAGCCGCCCTGGCCAGGCGGCTGCCGGTAATCCGGCTTATTTGCGTACCGCTTATTTTTTTCTCCAGCTTTTTACGGATGCGCTCCGGCCATCCGGTATCAGGATTATGATTCGGTTCCTGTATCTCCATTGAGGATTGAAGCTCATCGAGAATATGGCGGTTTGAGCTTTCTTTTTCTATATAATCGAAAAGCTCTCCCGTTTCTTCAGGGGAACATTCGTTGCGCAAATGCTTCTGGAACAGATTGCGGTAGTATAGTTTATCCTTCTCCATAGCGTTACAGCCATTGACAGACCATAACTATAAGCGCCCTGAACAGGGCCCAGGGTGGGTCTATGAAAAAAATTATTAAAAGAAAAAAATGAAGAGGAGAAAAACGATATCGCCGAAAGATGAAAAGTAATAGCGAATATCCTGGAGAGCCCTGACCATATGCTCCTTAACCGTATTCCTGGAGATGTCCAGCTCACAGGCGATTTCATCATAGGTTTTGTTCTGATAGCGGGAAAGCTTAAATACTCTTTGCCGCTGGTTAGGCAGCCTGTTCACAGCATCTTCAAGCATTTGCTGGTATTGCTGCCATTGAAGATGGTTCTCAATATCTTCTGAGTAACACCCGGCGAAATAACATACCTGCCTGCGCATTTCATCATGCCTTGCTATTTTCTTCAGCATCCTGAACGCCGCGTGCCTGCTTATCCTGAATAGATATGCGGAAAAGGAAAGCTCCGGAACAAGCCGGTGCTTAATTTCCCATATTTTAATAAATGTTTCCTGAACGATATCTTCAGCAGCTTCGGGAATTTTTACCACCTGGATAACCCAGCGATAAAGCGTTTCATGATATCGGTCATACAATGCGATAAAAGCCGCCTGGTCATGATTTCGCAATCGTGCGACAAGAGCCTGGTCATCTGATTCTGCTTTTCCCGACACAGTTAGTTTTGAATTTAAAGTCAATTTAGTAAAAAAAACCGGCTTGTATATTGAATATACAAGCCGTTATACTGTATCATGTAATAAATAACAGCAATTTATTATGCTATATTGCCGAGTTACTCCGTACGATTTACATAATGCAGCGATACTTATTAACTCTGGATTCGCTATTACTACCTATACCGTTGTAATCCTGCCCGGAAAAAATATTTTTCATTTCTCTTTAACTGCGCCCGGCACTGCCCTATTCCAGTCGTCCGTTCTGAAAGAAGACGCCGGAAGCCCGCCGGCATTATAAAGACTACCAGATACCCAGTTTTTAAACGCATACCTGACAGCCACCGGTTTTTTCACCTCTGCGCTGTGAACCTCCACTTCTTTTTTATTGACAATAACGGCGTTCGCTTCATGAAAAACATGATCGGCCCCGGCGATTTCGAACGCGGTCAGGGGTTGGCCGCGGGAAGAAAGACTATCGCCCGTGAAATCGAAATACAGGCGCGCCCTGCCTTTCCGTATTTTCATTTTCCTGAAAACGGGGCTGCGAAATGGAGAATCATCAAAATGATATTCCTGAGCCAGCGCCCAGCGGGACAACCGTTCAGCCACGGTTGTCTTATCGGGTGGGTGAATATATCTTTCCTTACCAATATCCAGCGTAACGGCCATACCGGCGTTATCTATTTCCGGAAGCGCCTGCAACTGTGCCTCGCGCAGCAAAGCGGAATTGGGTGCATAATATCCATAAGGCGCAATTTGCACATAGTAAAAAGGAAGAGTTCCAAGCCCCCAGAGGCTCCGCCATTCCTCAATCATTGCCGGCAATAATTTTTTATACAGAGCAGGGTGTTCTACGTTAGCCTCGCCCTGATACCAGATAAATCCCTTAATCGTGTATTTCGACAATGGATAAATCATGGCGTTGAAAAGAATAGCTGCGGTTCTTTCGCCATCGGTATTCGGATTGGTAAGGGTATCGGGACGCGCGGATAATTCCGCTTCGGGAAAACGCTTTACATTCTTTTCACTCATCCACGACTGGATGGCCGTGCCGCCCCAATAAGAAGTGATTACCCCTATGGGCACATGAAGCTTATCGTTCAGCACCCTGGCATACTGGTAAGCAACAGCACTGAAATCCGGAGAAGTGGCGGTGTCGGAAACCTTCCATGAACCTGCGCAGTCAGACATGGGCAGATGAGAAACCGAACCGGGCACGTTGAATAAATGAATATCAGGATGATTTTGCGCATCAGCAATTATCTTATCCGAGTTTAAAACCGGTTGCCGCTCAAACCCTTTAAGCGGCATTTCCATATTCGATTGGCCCGAGCAAACCCAAACCTCGCCTATTAAAACATTTTTAATAGTTATTTTCTGACCTGCATTACTAATGCTGACTTCATAAGGGCCCCCGGCCGGGGGCGTAGGAACTTTAATTTCCCATTTGCCTGCAGCATCGGCCACGGAAGTGTATTTTTCGTGTGTCCATGACGGACTGATTTCTATATCGCTTTCCTTTTCCGCAATGCCCCAAAGCGACACATTCGTTTTCTGCTGCAGAATCATATTGTCACTTATAAGAGAAGGAAGTCTGACCTGGGCATTTGCCTGAACGAAAGCGAATGCTAAAAGAATTAAAGAAACGGATAACCTTCTCATTTCATTTTTCATTTTCCGGTATTTTTTAATATTCAATTTCCCAGTTTATGGTTTGAGCGGTTTTCCCCAGAACGGTAATCGTTCGGACAGATCCGTTTTTGATATTTCCAACCAGCTTCGCTCCATTACAAATAAACTTTTTAAAAGTAAATTCCGGTGGCTCATGTACATAAATTATGTACGGGTCGTTCGCCACTATTTCACTTGTACCAATAAGGGACTGCTGCTTCCATTGCAGATCCTTTATTTCCAGGCCTCCGCAGCTAATATGCCTGTTGGTAGCGAGAAGTTGCGGACGTGATAATCTTTTGCGAAGGCAAAATACCTGGCAATGATAGGCCGTATCAATTTCGCCGGGTACCAGGGCGTTGGTGACCACTCCCCTGAATGATTTCGTCCAGAATTCAAAAACAAGATATTCCGATTTTCCGTCAAGCCCGAGATCTTTTAAAGGTATCGTTCTGTCCCTGTCATCGAGCCTTCCAAGTATGGTCCAGTCTTCAAACGGCCTGGCTATTTCCTGCAAAAAAAGCCCTGTTGTAGTGCTGGTGCTGGCATCGAAAGAACGCGGACCGGAACCGCTCATTTCTATGGTTGCCTTTTCAATTCCGGAAGACCGCGAAGGATCGACGTCATATACCTGCGCAGGAGTTGTGAAGAGCACCGGTATGGATCGCCTGGCGGCTTCCAGCAAGGCGGTGTCCTCATATTTTTCCGGCTTATCGGTGAGCATAAATAATGAGCCGGTCAGCGAAGTGGCGACGCATGAACGATAAGCCTCTTTTGCACTGAGCTCTATATGATCCGGATCATTTCTCCAGATTACATTATTATAAGAATTAAATTGCGCCAGGCCCGCATAACTATATCCGTCATTGCCGATCCTGCATCCATCTACCAGCCCAACCAATTCGGGTCGTATGCCCCAGCAGGCCAGCAAAAAATTCTCCCGCCCGATGGCCTTCCTGACATTGGACACCACATTGCGAAAAGCAAAAATTTTGTCCTCTTTCTTTTCTTTGAAATAGCTGTCATTTGAATTATATCCTTCATAACGTAAATGACGTAAGGCATCCAGTTTAAAATATTGCCATCCCATTTTCTTTAATCCCGTATACACCGGTGTGATCAGCCGGTCTATGGCGCGATGGTTCGCACCATCCATACTGTACCCTACCCATGAACCGTAAGCGGGATGCCCGCTTTTATCGGTGACAAACAACTCTTTGTTTTTAAATGCGGCCGCCGAATCGGCAAAGGCAACATTGGTCCAGATAGCAGGAACAAGCCCTTTTGATTTAATATAAGCCGCTAATGATGCAAGACCGCCGGGAAACTTATTATTCGCATGAAGCCAGGTATCGGGCAGGCCAATGGGAGTTTGCTGATATCCGTCGTCGATCTGGATATATTCAAGTCCGAAATCCTTCAGCTTATCTGCTATCTCATCTGCGGTATGCTTTATCTTGACTTCATCAATGTTATCAAAGTAAGCAAACCAGGAGCACCAGCCCACGACGGGCCGCTTCCATATGGAATATTTCTCCGGTTGAAAATAATGCAGTTGGCGGTGCTGCTGGTAATACAGGGGGAGAAAACGAACAGTGATCTCCCTCCCGGAAGCCTTCAGTGAAAAATGATTGGAAGCAGGGGCAGCACTGTCGGGATTAACCAGAACACTTGCTGTTTGCCGGTCTACAGACAACAGCCAGTCCAATTGCCTGTCATACACAGCATGGTTCAGCAGGCTGCGGCTTAATCCAACGACGTGCCGGACGATCCTTAGCCCCTCCGGCTGTTCTGCTTCACAGGGAAAAGATTCAGCGCTTGCGTATATGTTGGCCACAAATTCAATATCCTTACCCTTGTCAGGAGTAATTATAAATGTTTGAAACAGTTTATTATCTAATCGTTCCTGTTTTCTGGTGATATGATAGGGATTTCCATGGCTCAGAATAACTGCCGTTGCAATGACCCGATGCTTATAAATAAGTGTTACCGAATCACCGGATACTTTTACGCTGGCAAATGCATCGGCGGGGTTGCCTGCCGGCTGCCCCAAACCAATTGTCTGTAATAGAAAGCTAAAATATATAACCAATAAAATCCTGTTCATATTTTATTGCATTTTCTTTATACACCGAAAAATAGTTCCAAAAATACTATCAAGCCTCCGCTTCTCTGCGGAGAGTATTTTGATTATTAAATCAACCGGCCGAATCAATAAAAGAAAAATGGCCACCAGCTTTTCATGGGCTTTCCATCATCTCCCGTTGCACCGCTGCCATAACCGGGTATATTTTGGCGCAGATAAATCTGCCAGGCTCCCCCGCAATCATTATATGCATCCGTATTCCACTGACCCGCGGTAAGATTGGTGTACACTGTTTGCAGATCATTACCATCGGGCCCGTTCTTTAATCCATAATTTTCACAGGTACACAGCACGGGCCGGGTATTGTTATCATCATATTGAAACGCAGCATTCGGAGCAAAATGCACCGACCCGCAGCCCGTGCCCCAATGATCATAGCTCCATGCAGGTAAATAATTATTTATTGTCTGAATAACTCGGCCGGAATCAGAATAACTGAACACTTCCCGCGGTGTTACATAATAAGGCGCCGAGTATAAATCAGAAAACGGTGCGCCGAAACGGTTATCCAGGTGAAAATCAAAAAAACGTGCGGCATTCTTTTCGAGATATGGAATATGCCCCAGTGCCATGCGTTCTACAGAATGGCCAAATGCATGGGTGGCACAGCCGGCACCGCGGTCGAGATTGATCTCACCCAGCCGGATGCTGACAGATGTTCGCTTTCCGGCTTCTCCAAAATCATAGCACGCATTTACACAGTCATAATATTTCCCTGTAAAATGGAATGCTGAATCATATTCCCTGATTCGCCCCTGGCCTTCATACAATGTGTTCTGGCCTATGACCCAGCATTCGTTAATAATTCCCCTGTCAAACAATTCACCGAGGCGAAGGTATTTTTTTGTGGCAGGATCTTTATAGCCCAGATACCTGGCAAAGTTGTCATCAAATAACCCCGGCTGGTAAAAGGATCCGTCAGGGTTATGAGGCCGTAAATCACTTACCTCTTTACCTGATGTATCCCTTAAATCTAAAAACTTCACCACCGAATAGGACAGCTGAGCAACTGCGGAAGGATTTTTATAGCCATGGTATTTGCTTCCTTCTGCTAAGGCAGCGATAACCTTATCTACAAATCCCCTGGCAAAGGGTATGGCTTTTTTATTTTGAAAGTCTATCACCAGTACCCTGGGTTTCAATTGACGGATCTGATCATGATTCTGAATTAACCATGCATCAGAGTTAGTGTAACTCGTCGTGTTTGGCCAGACAGAAAGATCTGCAGACAATCCCGCTTTCACATCAAAAACCGATGCGTCGCCATTTTCACCACCTGTGTCCTGGTTCAGCGGACTTTCCCACTTGAAACATGCAGCAGATGCAGCTATAACGGCTAAAAAAAATAAAGCCGATTTCATACTATTCGTTTTAAGCATCGGAAATAAAAATCCTGCTCCCGATATCGATACCAATACCATAAGGCAGTGAAGAACCGATTTTTCCGGCTACATTTAATAATTTGGATTCTGTGTCAGTTGAACCTTATCCAGTTCGTATTGCGGTATAGGAAACAGATAATGTTTGGGAGCAGTAAACACGCGTTCCTGAACATCCTTTACTGCATAACTTTTCACACTGCCGCTAAGGGTAATAGCAATTCCTTTCAGCGGTATATTTTCGGTCACTTCTGCTATCTTCCACCTGCGAACATCAAAAAACCGGTGCCCTTCGAAACACATTTCCACTTGTCTTTCGTTGCGAATACGATCCAGTAACGCCGTTCCGGATTCTGTGATCGCCGGTAAATTTACACTGGGACGGCTGCGTAAAAGGCCCAGTGCCCACCTGGCCTGGTCTTCCTCACCTGCATAGTATTCTGCTTCCGCATAATTCAGGTACATTTCACTGATCCGGAAAATTATCCATGGGTCATAGGTTTGTCCCAGCGGATCGTTCTGATAATCAAAAGTTGGATTCAGGTGTTTACGCATCGTGTATCCGGTTCTGGAACAATTTTGTGCATCACTGTTGTTGGTATTCTGTATGCTGTTCCGGCCCCCTGCATAAAATTCCAGCGGAACGTCATGCCATACGGCGCCATCGTAATTAATATCCGAATAAAATCTCGGATCCCTGTTTGCATACGGATTCTGTGAGTTATACAAAGGAGAGGTCGTAATTGGCAACCCATCACTCATGCCAAAGGCATCCACAAGATTCTGGCTGGGGCTGTTGGTATTCCAGCCGCCATACTGGCCCAGTGCATTAATGCCTCCGTTCGGTCCTTCGATCTGTTCAATTGCAGCATACACTGTATTGGCATTGGTGATGTCGATAGTCCTTTGAAAAATAATTTCCGGATTTGTGTTGTCGATAAAAATTTTATAATAATCACCCATCGGGCCGTCATATAACGGATAAAGCTGCAGATCGATCACTGCCTTTGCCGCGTCTGCGGCTTTTTTCGCTTTTGCGATATCGTTGCCTGGATTCCACAGCGGGCTTGCAGCATATAGCAGTGCCCTCGATTTGAGAGCCATGGCTGCCCCTCTTGTTGCCCTTCCAAAATCTTTGTCGGAACTATAACTTAGCGGCAGTAATGTTATGGCAGAATCACATTGACCGACAATATAATTCACTGTCGAATCGTAAGAGCTTCGTTGCACTTGAAAATCGTCGTTCAATTGAAAAGGCTCTGTTATCAGGGGAACTCCACCATAACGCTCTGCAAGCTCGAAATAGGCATATGCACGTAAAAAATACACTTCACCTTTCATGCGATCCAGGGAAGCAGAGTCCGTGTCAGGAATCCTGGAGAGATTGCTGAAAAAAATATTGCAGTTTCTTATAAATCCATAGTCGTATTTCCATGTATCAAACCCGGTCATATTACTGGCAGCGAGCGCGCCTTTGTTCATATCATAGATGCCATCGTATCCGTACTGGTGAATGGATTCATCACAGGCGCTGCTAAGCGTCAGGCCCCTGACTTTATCGTACCAGTCGAGCGAAGGAAGCACACGGTACTGATCGTTCACATAAGCCTGTACGAGGTTGAGATCGTTCCAGAGTGCGGCATCAGATAATCTATCGAGCGGAGCTTTATTTAATAAACTTTTATCACACGAAACCGCGAGGGTGCTGGCAAGAATTATGAAAAGGACTGATATCTTAATTTTATTTTTCATGGCCTTTGTTTTGTGGTAAATGCTAAAAAGTGAGATTTACGCCCGCGTTATAGATTTTAGTCTGCGGATAATAAACACCCAGGGAATTATTCATTTCCGGGTCATAGTCGCCCTTCATTTTGCTAAAAGTCAGCAGATTAAATCCATTGACATAGAAGCGAAGGTTTTGGATGCCGAGGTGGCTTATCAGTTTCTGCGGCAGTGAATAGCTTACCTCCAACGATTTCAAACGGAGGAAGGAAGCGTCTCTCAGCCAAAAATCCGAAAAAAGTTCATTTACTGTTTCAGACCTGTTATTAAAGGCCCTGGGCATCGTACCTTCCGGGTTGTTCGCAGTCCACCTGTCTTCATACATCCAGAGAGGAATGTTGATATTACCATTTCTTGTTGTAGGATTGGCCCATACCTTGGCTCTTGCCTGGCCCTGAAGTAATCCATCCAGTGCAAACCCTTTATATCTTGCTCCAAATGTGAGTCCGAATATCAGTTGCGGAACAGGGCTTTCATTGCTTCTGACCTGATCCTTGGAATTGATCACACCGTCATTGTTATAGTCAACATATTTTATATCCCCGAGCCTTGTTCCCGGGAACTTTGCATCGGTATCATCCAATTCCTTCTGCGTATGGAAAATGCCATCGCTTTTATAAAGAAGATAGCCATCGATGGAATGGCCCGCTGATTTCTGGTAGTCGGGTGTCAGGGGAGATTCGTCACGGAATAGCACTTTATTCTTTACATAGGTGAAATTGAGGTTCAGGTAGTATGACAGATCCTGCGTGATCACCTTATTATATTTCAACAGCAGTTCAATCCCCTGGTTTTTTGTTCTGCCGATATTCTCATCGGGCAATGACAGCCCGGTATATACAGGAACGGATGCATTCTTTTTTGCCAGGATATTATTTCGCTTGGAAATGAAATAGTCCAGCTCAAATCCGAATAAACCATTCTTAAAGCTGCCCTCGAGACCAATATCACTGTTGTTGGCCACTTCCCAGGTAATAAAAGGATTGACAACGCCTGAAGAATTAATGGTGGGCACATTGCGCGGCTGGACTCCAAAACCATATCCCGGTCCCAACACATAAGTGGAGAGGTACTGAAAATCATTAACAGCATCACTGCCCGCCTGTCCCCAGGAAGCTCTTAATTTCAACTGATCGATAGATTTGAAACGGTCCTTGATGAAGTTTTCTTCAGATAGCCTCCACCCTGCTGAAATGCCTGGAAAAACACCTGTTCTTCGTCCTTCGGCAAATTTAACAGACTCATCCCTGCGCAGGGTAAAGTCCACCAGGTACTTTTCCTGGTAGTTATAGGCCACCCTGCCAAAAAGATTACGATAAGCTGTTTGCGTTGCCGAGCCGTCATTACGTTCATTATCTGTTCCTCCGAAGAACAGATAGGGAATCTGGTCGGTAAGGAATATGGACCGGGTTGCCGAGATGGTTTCGGTATACATTGAAAATTGTTCATAGGCGGCAAAGGCGTCAATCGCATGCGGACCGATCTTGCGCTTGTACCCGATTCTTACATTGTAAGTGTTTCTGTATGCATTATAAAATTGCTGGTTCAGGCTTCTGCCCAGGCTCGGGTTGACATTTAAATTGCCGTACGTGTGGTTGGCTCCGTCGTATTTATAATAATCATACGTGTTTGCGAAAGCCTTATTAGTCGTGTTGGAATAGTCGAAGGCGCCCACTCCGCTCAGGTAAAGTCCCTGAGCGATGAATGGTAATTGCCATGTGGCCGAAAGTTGCGAATTAAAAAGATTTTCCCGGTAAAGGGTGGTTCCTGCTTTTCCACGAGAGGCCTCTACGGCATTATGTCCATAGATTTCAGCAGGCAACCCATTGCTGTAAAAAAGCGGGAGAGTGGGCGGATTAACGAGCATTTCCTCAAATAGGGACGAAGCAGAATAATTCGTCGCACTGTTTCTCATATTGAGCCGGCCGGCGAGGTCCAGGGATAAGGTGAGGTTCTTATTAATGTTGGCATCAATATTTGATCTTAAATTATATGATTTAAAATTATCGACTCCCTGCTTAAAATAGCTGTCCTGGTAAGTGTACCCGCCGGAAAAATAATATTTAACCGCCTCGGTGCCTCCGCGGATAGAGAGGGAATGATTGGTCTGGGGAGCGAACTTTCTCAACATCAGGTCATACACATTATAGTTGGGATACAGATCCGGATCGGTGCCATCTTTAAACTTCTGCACTTCCGCATCTGTATATTTAGGCGTACCGAATAAATAGATATTATCCTCGTTCTGATAGGTGGCTGCCTGCCAGGAGTTAGCGAATTGGGTAAGGCGCGTGGGCTGCGTAAGGCCATAATTACCCTCGTAAGTGAAGCTGGCCTTTCCCTGCTTTCCCCGTTTTGTAGTAATTAAGATAACCCCGTTTGCGGCGCGGGATCCGTAAATGGAAGCAGAGGCATCTTTTAAAACAGAGATGGTTTCAATATCGGAAGGATTCAGCCTGTCATATCCCGACCTGTTGGCAATGCCATCGATGATGATCAAGGGTCCGCTGCCATTCCAGGAACCTTTTCCGCGAATGAATATTTCCGCCGCGTCTTCGCCCGGCGCTCCCGAACGATTATTGACGATAACGCCTGTCATACGCCCTGCCAATGAATTACCGATGTTCAAAGCCGGGCTTTTCCGGAGTTCAGAACCTTTTACCGTGGCAACAGCGCCTGTAACATCTACCTTTTTCTGGGTACCGTATCCCACAACAACAAGGTCATGAAGATTAGTGACCGAACGCTGAAGCACGATCGAAAATGCATGATTGTTTTTTAATTTCACTGAATAAGGAACATATCCTACAATTGAAAATTGCAGGGTCTCTCCTTCATTACCCTGAATTAAAAATGAGCCATTGTCATCGGTCGTCGTTCCGCGGGACGTACCCACTACTGTAACGGATACGCCTGGAAGTGCCTGACCCTGCTCATCAACCACTTTACCATGTATTTCATGAGGCGGTATAGGCAAAAAGGATGATGCAGGCGGTTCCGATGGCATGTCCTTTGGTTTTATTACAACCGTTTTATCGTCAATGTCATAAAGAAGATTTTTATCTTTTAAGCATGCATCCAACGCCTTATCTATGGACACATTATGCACTTCCACGCTTACCTTTCCCGCTTTCTGTATCAATTCTATATTGTACAGAAAATGATAGGAGCTTTGCTCCTGGATCGCTTTAAATACTTTTAGCAGGGGCACGTCTTTTTCTTTCAGCGTGATCTGCGAATACCCTCTGGCACTTACCTGTATAGCGGTCATAAGCAGAAGGATTGCCGTGAGCTTTATGCGCAGCAGCTTTCTCGCCATTTTTTTATGGCGTGCAATAAAAGGTTTACAAGCAGCAGTCGTTTGCATAACTTTGATTGGTTTTGATTAATAATAAGCAGGCATATCAGTTGAACAAAAATTTAATTCGAATTTCACCGGACACTCTTCCGGCATCACTCCGGATTATACCATATATTATATTTACGTTACCTGTTTTTTAACGTGAACAAAAACACGCCATGAGGAGGCAGTGTTTCTTCAATGCTTCCCTCATGGACAGCTATATTTTTTTGACGCCACACGTCCCTGATCTGCGAAACATTTTCCAGGCCGAGTTCACTACTATGAAATGTGTACTTTTTATAAACGTTACTTGTATTAAAAATTCCTACGGCCCTGTTTCCATCTGCGAGATCTTTCACATACACCTGTATAGAATCTTTATTAATAAGCCTCCGCGCCTGTTTCCCAAGTATATCCTGGTCGATTGCAATGACTTCATCGTTGGATAAAAGACTTGTTGTAAATCTGTCAAGCCTGCTGATATCGCAACCAATAAGCAAGGGAGCGCTCAGCAGGCTCCACAGGCTGATATGTGTATATTGTTCATCCGGCGTGAGGCGGGTAGGATGTAAATTTTCACCCCATCCCACCATACCAACGATAAGCATATCCGGATCGTTCCACCCTCCCGGGCCCGCATAGGGTCCCAGGGAGTCCTGACCAAACCCAATGGCATACAGGCTTTGCCAGGTATCTTCTATGTCTTCGGTGGTTCTCCAGGAATTACCGTCCATTTCCCGTCCCCATTTCCAAACGGATTTTAACCCGTATTGGCACATGCTGTAAACAATATCGCGGTTCTGCTTTGCCAATGCATCGCGCATGATTTCGTAAGGAACCTCGTGCTCCCGGAGTGATTCTTTATTATGCATGCTGTCCAGATAGCTGCATAAATCATATTTTAAATAATCTATTCCCCAGCCGGCATAAGTATTTGCATCCGACAGCTCATGTTTATAAGAACCGATATACCCTCCACAGGTTAATACGCCGGGAGAAGAATAAATGCCAAACTTTAATCCCCTGTTATGTAAAAAATCACCAAGCCCTTTCATATCAGGGAACTTTTCATTTGACACAATGCTGCCATCAGGCGCACGTTTCGCGGCTTCCCAGCCATCATCGATGTTTATATAGGTCCAGCCATGATCGATCAGGCCCTTATCAATTAAAGCCTGCGCGCTGCTTCTGACTTTTGCATCACTTACGCTTAGACCCCAACAATTCCAACTGTTCCAACCCATGGGCGGAGTAAGCGCAATCGGCTTTCCAACGTGTATGGTAAATAATCTGTCAGCGCTCCCTCTTTTATTTTTTACAGTGAGCCTTACCGGGTAATTTCCTTCCCTTGCTATCGATCCCGTAATAATACCCGTAATGGCATTAAGCTGTAATTCAGCAGGAAGGCCCGCTGCGGAATATTGTATCGGCCGCTCTCCGGTTGCAGGGATTTTATACAGCAAGGGATGGCCGGCCTGTACGCCAAACACTGCGGGACCATTTATTCTGGGAATGAGAGAAACAGGTGGCGTTAAAATATAGGGGAACGTTTTACGTATGTTTGCCGTATAACCCGACTTCTCTTCTGTGAATGAAGCATTTAATTCAATACCTGGTTTCTGCGGAACTGAAATATTCAATTGATGCACCTCGAAAGGCCTGAGCGTTAATTTTTGCTTTTTGCCTCCGATTGACCTGCCGGTTGCGGCATCAAAAATGGTATACCGAAAAATTCCGGAAACGGCTGTATTGTACCGGTTAGCAACAGACAATCTGGACGAAACTTTTTCAGGAGAAATAAATTCGGTTTCCGGGCTCTCTATCTGAATGCCATTTATTTTTTCAAGCATGTCCACATAAGGCTGTCCCATAAAAATCCCTCCCGATCCTCCACCATCATATACCCGGACAGCAATAACATTATCCGCGTCCCATTTTATCGCCTCATCAGAAACAGATACATGGTATTCCCGAATAGCGGGCCACTTGCTGACGTACCCACCCGGCTCATCGGGGAAAGAGCCGATATGCCCGATTCTTTTTCCGTTTAAAAATGTTTCATCCACGTCATTTACATGAGCCAGGAAAATCCGAAGGCTATCTTTCCAAAATCCCTTCTCTTTTAATTCGCCGGGAATTTTTACATGTATGCGATACCACGCATAACCATGATAATCTTCGTGGCCCTGCTCCTGCCACACTATTCCGGTTTTTAATGTTTCCCATTTACTGTCATCGTATCCGGATGCTTTATAGGCCGGGTCGTCACAGGTTATAAATCTGGAAGTTATTATGGGGATACTGCCTGCATTTTGGGCTGATGCAGGGCGCGTGGATGTAATCAATAGCAAGACAGCAGCAATAAAATGCCGCGCAAAATTTGCCATATTCAGTTAGCTTTTATACAGTCTATCTTTCGATGCGGGGTGTTTACCGTTAAATATTTTGAATACTAAGCCGCTTGCAGCCGGCAAATGAAATTATTTATTCCACTAAAAGCATTCAAACGCTCAATATGATGGCGGCATCACGATTATTTTTCTTCCTTCGATCCTGAATTTGATCAGCCCTGTTTTTTGCAGCGACTTCAATAAATGCGACGCACTTACGTCGCGTGGCATCGATCCGCCAATATGGCCGCTGATATTTCCCTGGTATTCGATATCCACATCATACCATCTTGATATCTGGCGCATGACCATACCAATATCCGTTGCATCGCCAAACTGAAACCGCCCATTCTTCCAGGCAATCACTTCATCGATGTCAATATTATTTACAAGCCTGATGTTGTTGCCATTTATTTCAGCCTGTTCACGGGGTTTTAAAATACTGCTTTCACTGCCTTTTGAAACTTTCACGGCGCCATCCAACAGTGTTATTCTCATAGCAGTTTCATCATCATATGCGTTCACATTGAAACGGGTGCCCAGCACTCTAACCTTCAAATCATTATCCTTTTTTCCAACGATAAAAGGCGAAGAGACCCGGTGCTCAATTTCAAAGTATGCCTCGCCGGTAATTTGCACGCTCCTTTCCTTATCTGAAAATGCAACAGGATACGTCAGGGAAGAGCCTGCATTCAGAAACACTTTCGAGCCATCCGACAATACAATACTCACAACCCGGCTACCACGCGGAACAGTTAGTGTATTGTATTCCAAAACACTATTGGAGTTGGCCGGAGTGTACACAATCTGTCCGTTATCAGATTTCCTGATTCTGGTATTGCCTTCGCTGACGACCACACCATTCGTAGCACTGTCTAAAGAGATCTGCCTGCCATTGCCGAGCGTAAGGATAGCGTGGCTCGAAACCGGAGCCGGAATAGCCTGCCCGGGATTCAGCTTAGCCTGTGCTATTTCGGATGAAGGATGATAAATGGTTTGCCAGAGGTAAGCCGAAACGCCGGCTAATATAAGTATAGCGGCTGCATAGCGAAACCACTTTTGGCGCAGCCAGGTTGTTTTCAACAGATGTACCCTATGGGCAGATTGTCCGATTGACGAGGGCGCCTCACTAATTTTCTGGTCTTCAATTAATATCACTCCCTGCGCCTGTAGTGCGGCGGTCGTCCGGGATTCTGCACGCAGCAATTCCCTTAGCTGCTCCGTCAAATATCCTTTCTCATCAAGGCGGTCAACCATTGTCTGATGATCCGGATGGGCCGCCATCCAGGCGCGCAGTTCGTTTTCTGAAGGAGCGTCCTGTGAACGCTTCAGATAGTCAAGGAGTAATTCAGCAATATGATCAAACTGGTCCGCCATTTAGTATATTACTTTAAGGAGAAGAACTTGTTAAGGAAAAAAATCAGATTTTTTTTAAGGCTCACCCGCAATCAGCATCAATTTTACGATCACTGCCAGTTCAATATGGCGCAACGAGGCGCGCAGGAGCTTAAGCGCCTCCGATTTTAATGCGCGGACCGAGCCATCTTTAAGATTTAATTGTTCTGCAATTTGACTGTTACTTAAACCATCTATATAAGACAATGTGAATACTTTACCCAAATGGGTGGGCAATGCGTCGATCTCATTCCGTATCAGTGAAAACAAGCGTGCCTCTATGATCTCGGCAAAATACTGCTGCTCGTATTCCTCATCCGTTATAAAAGCCAGTTGAGTAGCAGCAGCATCCCTCCTTTCGTCCTGTTTCAACGCATCAAGACAGCAGTTGCGGGTCATTACACGCAGATAGGCGAGCAGATGCTGACGATTGTCGAAGAGCTTACGGTTGGTCCAAAGCCGCAAAAAGACATCAGCTAATACATCCGGCGCCGCATCACCCACCATTCGTTTTGACAGCCAGAACAATTCCGCGTAGTATTGCCGGTAAACCTGTGTAAAGGCGGCATTTTCACCGGCTGCCAGTTGCCGGAGCAGTTCTGTATCGTTTAGGATCGCCCCTGTCATGTAAAGACGGTTAGGCTGGCAATATAGTAATTTTCATGCGGTAGGACAGAACGATCAAAAAAGGCACGCCTGTATTAATCCATAAAGCTCATGTAAATTTCTGCTCTATTTCTTTGAAGCCGGTGATCTTACATTTTTTGAAGGCAACTTTAAAGTCCCTTTACCACCAGCAGCAGCCCCTTATTTTTCGGTACGGCAATATTCTTTACACTGCCGTTTACTATCTCAAAAGAATGTGCGTCCTGGAAATTGCGCACGGCGGGCGCCTGGACCGTTGCCCTGTCCGGAGACAGGCCTATTTTATTCCAGTCGATTAATAGCTCAACATTGGTGACGGTATCAGCCCAGCTGGCGATAGACACTAGCGCCTTCCCATCTTTTTAATATACCGTACAAAGCACTTTTTCATTATTTGTTTTAACCGGGCAGTTTTCACTCCAGTAGCCGATCATCGACGAGCCCTTGATCCCAAAATCGTCCCACAGTTTCCAGATAGGCCGGGGATCGGCATTATCGCTCCATGGCATCCGGTTCGTCATACCATAGATCATACCGCGCCATGGATTACCGCCATCCTGTAACATCTCACCCATCAACCCGAAAGGAATTCCGCTTACTTCAGTAAGAAAGAAATCGGGGGCATTTTTTTCATAATCAAAATATTCACCAAACCAAAGCCGGTTGAGATAAGGAAAATGTTCCATATACAGGTTGGCGCTGTTATTGAAACCATCATTCTTATTGTATTGATTTGCCGAATGCAGATCGATGATGCCGGGATGATTGTCCCGGGTAAGAACACGCTTGATCCTTTTCATGGTAACGCGATCAAATGCCACATCATCAAGATATATCCCATCAATGCCCACATTTCTTACCAGCCAGTTCATTCCCTCTACGTAATAGTTATGCCATCTGTTCATTCCGCTGTTTACAATAGCTGCGTCCTTGATCTGCGGCACAAACCACGCAGCAATATAATCACTGTCGAGATGCTCCTGCAACCAACTGAAACCACCGCCTGTTCCCGGTGAATACACTTCATGATCCAGGCTCTTCAGGGCAAATGTTTCATACGCATGATTCGACAGTTCACGAACAGTATTATATATTTTAACCTTTAACCCTTTCTCATGCGCCTCATCGATATAGGCTTTCATTTTCGCATGTTCAATAAATGGATAATTGATCCATGGATTAATTTTAGTAGCATGGTGGATATTTATTACTGTTGCCCCCGATGCTTTAATCGAATCGATATTATTGTAAGAATGATAAAAGCGGTTGGCCCACTGGAAATCAGTATCGATCGGATGAAAGGGCGTAATTAATAAAGTGAAATTATAATAAAGCGTTTCTCCCTTTTTCATTACCCTTCCGCCACTATAACAATTGATGGTCACCCGGCCGGAAGTTTCCTTAATATCGATACCGCCTTTGCCTTCATTGCCCCACGATGCAGGAAGCAACAGCGGTTTCTGCAGGTAGAAATTCGTGTTCAGGGGTCGGGAATATTTTTCATCGCGCAAAGAAAATTGCAGGCCTGCATTAACATTTCCAAGCCAGGCGCCGTCCTGGTTTTTGGTCGCCACTTCCCATTTCCAGGCAAGATCCGCAGGGCGCAGGCCGCCTTTCCGGCCGAGGCCCATAAGATATCTGGCCGTTTGCGGACGAAAAGGAATTTCTAAATAGCTGTTTGATAATTGCACATCACGAAGCGCAGTTACTTTCAACTGATAGGAAACAAAACCATCAAATTCCAGCGAGGCCGCTATTTCCATCTTCACCGCGCCCGAAGTGCCCACGCTTTTCCAGCTTACGGTTCCGGGCTCTTTATCGACAAACTGTACACCTGAGAACTTAAGATTTTCATTTTTTCCGTTAGTCTCTGCTATCCATTGAACAGGCGCTGCCAGTATTTTATTAGGCAATGAAGTATAACCTGTCATTTCAGGCGTGAAAAAAGTCTCTATTTGTTTGGGTAAGCCGTCCGGGCTTAATTCGACGCGCCTTCCCAATAAACAGATGGAGTTGCCCTTTACTTCCAGTGGTGTGTAAGGTTTGATTACGGTATTCTGCTGCGCGAGATCAGAATTGAGCCAGCTCAACCGTGTCATTTTCTGTGGTTCGTCGGCTCCGCCCTTTTCAACGATTGTATTCGAAACGCTCAGATTTATTTTAATATTCCGCGCGGCCTTATTTCTGGCGCTTACAGTTGCCATGCCCGAATAATTACCCGGTGCAATATTTTTTGGGACATCAATGCCGCACCACAGCGCCTGTACATTGTTGCTGTCCACATCCAGCATTTTAGTTAGTGGCTTATTGTCATAGGTGCGCCCGTTGGTGTTAATGCAAATGCTGTTCGAGGCGGGAATAACGGTACGTCCGTCAGCAGATTTGAAAGAGGAGAACACGACTTTTACATTTTGCAATTTCTGAAGAGCATAAATACCCAACTGGTACGCATAATATTCTCCTCTCCGCGCTTCAGCGGCTAATGAGCTTTGCGCGCCATTTTTTATCCAGCGCAGGGGAAGATCTTCTTTCATCCTTATCGCATATTCGCGCTGTTCGGGAAAAATAATAAATGGTTGTCCTTCGTATTGTCTTTTTAATTTATCCGTTTCTTCCGCAGTGGCGATTATTTCCATCGGAAAAAAACTATTGAACGAGTCAATAGACTGAAATTCCGTCACACTGCAATTAACGGGCAGATTATCGGGGATTGCAACGGCCCAGTTTCCAGAATCATCTTTAGGCTTTAAATAAGTTCCTTTCGGATAATTCGACCTTCCTTCATTCTTATAAGGCATGTAATACACATAGTAGGTCCCTTTCCCCGAAACAGGTTCAAAAAACAGTTCGCCATTTTCCCGGTTAATGCCAGCGGCATGCATATTGTTTATTTCCCTGCCTGTTTTTGCATCTGCAACAATAATTCTCTTTAATTCCGGCTGATGATCGCGTCTCCGCCATTCAA
This sequence comes from Flavitalea sp., assembly GCA_044224935.1. Classification (GTDB taxonomy): domain Bacteria; phylum Bacteroidota; class Bacteroidia; order Chitinophagales; family Chitinophagaceae; genus Flavitalea. The sequence continues at coordinate 43,133 of JBGAJL010000006.1, read as the reverse complement.
TTTTTGTACGGGCGATATTACCCACGCCTTCAAAACGGATAACTACCCGGTGATTACCGAGTGAGTCGGCGTTCCAGCAATCGGGACAATCGGTATATTTTGCCTCCTGTGCATTCAATTCAAACCAACCAGAACAAACAGCTATGCCAAGCATAAAGCATCGTGCCATGACTCCTATGAAACGTATTTTTTTCATCATGATAACAGTTATTTAGCGGATGACTAAATTAATAGGCCGGATGGGTGCCTTTCGATTTCCAATAATCAATTATTGGTTTGTAAGGCCCGTATTTATGTTGCATCGAGGAAAAACTGTCGGCAAATGGTTCCCTGTCATAATCAATTGCCTTTTCAATTATTTTGGGATAGTCGAAGCTCTTGGGATTGGGCCGGGGGTGGATCTCATCGTCGTTCACGAATGCCGCAATATCCAGCGCCTCCGCGTCGGTAAGGAAAGGCTTTCCGAGTACTGCTTTGTCGTAGGGCATATTTGCTTTAAGCCATTGTGCCTGTTTAATTACGCGGTGCATGCTCGATCCCGGCTGATAAGAATCAGCACCCCACAACGGTGGATAAATAAATGTGCTCTGATTTGCATTCATCTGTCCCTCTCCGTTGCTGCCATGACACCGCGCGCAATGCTGTTCAAATAATACTTTACCTCTTTGCGGAGAAGCTGCGTTAGCCGGAAAATCGACATCCAGATTTTTTGCACCATCGAAACCGGCTCCCTGTGGTACAAAGCTGTTTATCCATTTAAAATACGAAAGAAACGCTACCATCTCCTGCCCATCCAGTGGCAACGGCCTGCCGTTATGCGGACGGGTTACACAATTATTTATCCGCTCGGCGAGCGTGAGTATTTTTCCTTCCCGCGCCCTGTATTGCGGATAACTGGCATGAGAGTACAGCAGATTAAATGAATAAGGTTTGGTGCCCGCATCCTGGTGGCAATTCGTGCAATTCATTTTATTGCCGAGATATTTTCCTTTTGTTCCATTGGGTCCGATATAATAGGCCGTGTTCACCATCAGTTCGCGTCCATAGCGCACCGCATTACCAAATTCATCCTTTGCTATCTGCGAGGTGTCCGGATGTATGTATCTGGGAGCAATCGCTTGCGGAGCTACCGGCCGCGACTCACCGGACAATGGCCCGCATCCCATCAGCAAATTGATTGCAATCACAACAAATAACGCAGCAAGGGCTAAAAAAGTTTTCATTCTTTATAAATCGGCAGTTAGATAATTAGCTTTAATTATTCCCTGGTAAAATAGTTATCCCAGATATCCGGTGGCACAAATTCAGCCCGGTAGGGAACAAAATAGCAATTCAGTTCCCACAATATTTTTCCGTTGATGTCGGTAACCATTACCGAACCCGTTTTAGAGCTGGTCTGCAAAATATTATTATTGGGAAGAAGAAAAGCATTCCCCATCCTGGAAGTATATTTTGACCTTGGCAGAACCGCCCTGATTCTGGGCGTTGCTATCCAACGAACAGTGTCCAGGTCAAACGACACACCTCCCGACTCCTTTCGCCACAATGAATTATCAAATACCATTAATTCGCCGCGGGAATTAATATACGCAGAATGCTGAAAAGAAAAGTCGCGCGCGCTATCCAGCTTAAAATTACCGCCCTTTCCAAACTTCCACATTATTTCACCGGTATGCGCATTTATTTTCCAGATCTGATCTTCGATGGCTACCGAAACAAGATAGTTGCCATCGGTATCAAAGCTTAGCGAATTCATATGAAAGCGATCGTACGCAAATTGTTTGATTATCGAATCATGGCTTATGTCCCAATGATCCCAGCAGTTCCATTCCCATATTTTTTTGCCGGTTGTATCCATCACTAATATTCCGTCTCCCACGATAGTGTCAGCCGCGTTTCCACCAAAACGGGAAAGATCCGCCAGTCTTGAATTTCGCACGAGGGTAACGATATGGCCATTATTGTCCATTCGCACATCGTGATGAAGCAATTTATATTCGCCATGTGTTACCGAGTCGATATCAAAGCGCCAGCGCTGTTTGCCGTCGAGGCCTATTTCAGCAATTGCCGTTGCGCCTGCAAATCCCATTGCGCCACGCCGGATGGGCTTCTCTACTGCGTTTAATGAGTCGGCCTCTTCTTTAGGAGTATCATCAATAACATCTTTCATTGGCGGCCGGAGCATGGCAAGAATCGTATTACGAGGCGTAATCGTCGCGGCCCTTACCCCGATATCATCTGCCTGCCAGTACCATTTAATCACTCCTTTCCCATCGATCATGGCGATATAACCGGGAAGTCTTGCGTTGCACAACATCACGAGGCCGCCACCCAGCGCCGAGGCATCATGCGGGTTTTCCTCTTTAACCCAGTTGTGTACCATCCACGGCGACTGCTTTCGGGTTTGAAAGGAAAAGGTTTCAGAAGAAACATTCACGGGCAGGTCAATAACAACTTCATATTGATATGTGGTGTTGGGCTCCAGTAAATACAGGCGTATCGAGTGGCTGCGCCCTTTCTTTGTGTTAACGGTTCTGAAATGCTGACCGGTGCCCTTCTTCCAATACCTGACAAAAACAGATGCATCCTGGTTCAGTTCTACATTTACTTCTTCGGTTAATGGTGAATTGTCGGGTGAAACGAGTTGCAGCTTTTGAATGGCTATCGACTGGCATGAATAAAATAGTATTCCTGCGGCAACCAATATGCAGACAACAACAATAAAAAGTAAAGGCTTCGATAGGCTACGTTTCATGCTGCCTGGTTAACAAATTATAATATCGCGGTTTGCCACAGTTAAAGCAGCAAACCACGATTAATTCCTATTGAGGCACGCGCGTTGAATTCGCTGCCTGCATGTTTGCATTCAGTTGAGCATCTACCAATGGATAAGGAAAATTGATGAGCTTGTCGGTTACAACAGGCGACAATCCGCGGGAACTCAGATAGTCGTTGCAGGTAGATACATATTTTCCAAATCTTATCAGATCAGGACGGCGCTTGTATTCAAACACCAGTTCAAAACCCCGCTCATCAAGAATTTTCTGTGCCATTTCCTCTTTTGTGGCAGGCACAGGAAAGCCGGGGTCTCCGTATTTCGGTGCTCCTGCCCTCCCCCTAATCTCATTAACATAAGGCAGGGCCGCGCCGGGGCCACTCAGCTCGTTTTCTATTTCCGCTTTATTAAGAATAACATCTTCTATACGGAAAACCGAAATAGTTCTTCCATCATAATAAGAGTTGGATACCATTTCATAAGAATATTTTTTAGTAGCTACATTTCTTAAAAACTTAGTGGTATCATTTGGAGGAGTGGTCTGTCCCGGGGCCGGTATCATATAATAAAAGCCGTGTGTTGTACTGCCATCGCGGGCAGCGGCCCCTTCGTAATTATAATAGAAAAACTGTTTACGCGGATCGAGATCATTATATTTTCTCCAGAACTCCAACGAAACACCATAGTACTGCCATCTGTCGGGTACTTCCCTGTTATCCTGTGGACCAAAGTGGTTAGCAATTTCGCCACCGTTCAGGTCCGGCTCATGAAGAATACAAAAAATAAATCCTTTATCGAACTTATTACTTTCAGACCACACATTTTTGAAATCGGGGTTTAATACATATACGCCCTGAGTTCTTAATGCAAGTACCATGTCGATATAGGTTTTTGCATTGGTATAATCGTGAGCGCGGAGATAAACCTGGCCCAGCAGTGTGGCGGCTGCACCTTTTGTAGCCCGGGACAACCCTTCACTGGCATTCCAACTCTCCGGCAGATTATCAATTCCATACATACAATCATCAATAATCACCTTATCAACATCGGCAACAGGACTTAATTCTATACTCGCCATTTTATCGGGAGCGATTACACTGGTGATAAGGGGTACGGGGCCCCAGCCATCGGTAAGGTCACGATAAGCCAGCGCACGCAGAAATCTTGCCTGCGCAATTACCCTGTTCTTTTTGGTTTCATCCATCTGTATGGCATCAATTTTCGACAGCAATAAATTAGCGTTGCTGATCACTTCATACATATATTGCCAGTTGGCAGCTATATAGCGGTTGTTGGCATCGTAGGTAAAATTGCTAAGCTTGGTAGGATCGCCGGCTGCAGTGGAAAATCCCATGTCGGTAGTATAATCCGTGGTCATTACCAGGTATCCGTTATAATACATCCATCCGTCTCCGGGGAAGGGTGCAAGGTCAGCATAAATACCTGTTAACGCCGCCATTACATCGCTCTCGGTAGAATATGCATTTCCCGTGGTGAGATCACTGTACAACTTAGGAGTAAGCTTGGTGCAGCCTACCATTGCAAGAATAAATATGAAAATAATTGAATGTCGCATTGGTTTAATTTTATTCACTAGAAATAGAGGTTTACTCCAAAGGTGATGGAACGCATAGCCGGGTATGAGTTAAAGTCGAGACCTGCGCCGGCATTTGCTGTTTGTCCTCCACCTACCCCATTGGAGTTTCCGGTTTGAACACCGGTAGCATTGGCTTCATAACCTTTCGTATCAACCTCAGGATCCCATCCTGTGTATTTCGTAACGGTAAACAGGTTTTCTACCGAGCCATAAATTCTTAACGACTGGAATATTTTCAATTTTGCCGGAAGAGTATAACCAAGCGTAATATTTCTCATTCGCAGGAAAGAAGCGTCTTCAATAAAATGGGAGTTGATATACCCGCCATATTTGGAATAATAGAATCCGTTCCGCGGAATATCAGTATTGGTATGCGTCGGCGTCCAGCGATTTAATGCATCTGTAGTGCGGTTCCATTCAAGATTCATTCTTGTCATGTTAAGCAGCTTGTTGCCCACTGAACCATAAACAAATATGGAAAGATCAAAATTCCTGTAATTGAATGTATTGGTAATACCGAAAATAAATTTTGGATTGGCAGAACCGAGAATTGTTCTGTCGTAATTGTCTATTTTATTATCCGGTTTTCCATCCGGGCCGGAGATATCCTTAAATTTTGGATCGCCCGGAAGGGAGGTCGGCTGGGGAGCATATGTTTCTCCGGCCTGCAGCACTCCTTCATACACATAACCATAGAGTGAGCCCAACGGCTCACCATTACGTATTACTGCAAATTGCTCTTCCGAAACGGTACCCATCGGCTTGGCAGAAGTAATAGTAATATCACTACTACCGATATCAAGTACCTTATTGCGGTTGATCGCAAAATTCAACCGCGTATCCCACTGGAAATTTTTCACGAAATTGCGGGTGGTGATTTCCACTTCCACTCCTTTATTTTCTATAGATCCCACATTGCTCACGCCTGAAGTAAATCCCGAATACATGGGAAGCGATTTTCTTATCAGCAGATCGAATGTTCTTTTATAATATCCATCAATAGTAACCAACACGCGTGAGTTCAGTATGCCCATATCAATACCGAGATTATACTGATCTGTTGTCTCCCACCTTAATGCAGGATTTTCAGGTGTCGTCTGGCTGAGATGCGTTCCCGAAGTATTTCCGGAACCATCAAATGTCAGGTGCGTATTACTCATTAGCGCCAAAGACGCATAATTACCGATCTGGTCATTACCTGTTTTTCCATATCCTGCACGCAGCTTAAGATTGGAGAACACGCCAAGGTTTCTGATGAAATCCTCCTTATCCAGTCTCCATGCCAAAGCGCCTGATGGGAAAGAACCCCATTGATGGTTCGCACCGAATCGGGAAGATCCATCTCTCCTGAGCGTGAAAGTAAGCAGGTATTTATCGAGATAAGAATAATTCAAGCGACCGAAAAATGAAATCAGGATGCTTTCTGATTTAGCAGAAGAAACGCCAGTGATACTGGAAGCGGCGCCCAGGCTATTATAGCCGAAAAGGTCCGTGGAAAATCCCTTCACCGATATGTCACGATTCGAGGCAATTGTTTTTTCATACGCATAACCGCCAAGAATGCTGAACGTATGATTTTTAATATCCTTTGTATAGTTCAACGTGGCATCAACCAACTGGTGGGTCATGGTTGCATCCGAAGTGCTGGCCACGCCATTGTCGATACCGCCCTGGTAGGTCGATCTCGGAAGATATTTACCGTTAAAATTATGAGCGATTTCCACGCCGGCATTTACGCGCCCTGTTAATCCTGCAATTGGTTTTACTTCGAGATAGGTATTCCCATTGAACCATTCTTTGCGCAGATCATTTTGCCGGGCCACAAGATTTGCAACCGGGTTATCTCCTTTTCCTCCCGGCGGACGGCCAAAGCTGCCGTCTGCATTATATACCGGAACAGTGGGATCGTAAGTAAGAATGCCAAGCAACACGTTCTGCTGCAAAATATTACCGCTATAATCCTGTATATTGGAGTTAGACCGCTGCCCATATATGGAAGCGCCTGCCTTTATGTAATCATTGATCTTCTGATCCACATTTACCCTGGCAGATATCCTCGAAAAATTAGTATTGTCCAGTATCCCTTTCTGGTTGTAATAGCCGATACTGGTTAAGATTTTAGTTTTATCATTACCGCCCTCCATTTGTATTCCATGATTCTGTACCACACCAGCACGGGTAGCTTCCTTAACCCAGTCGGTGTTTACGGTAGAGTTCAACTGCGATTGGGTATAAACGGCATATTGCTGCCCCTGCTGACCCTCAATTTCCTGGTAAAGTTCGTTGGCCAGCAACATATATTCTTTTCCATCCAGCATGTGAAATGGATTGCTGGCATGCTGAACACCGGTATATCCTGTATATGAGATCTGGCTTTTCCCCGTATGTCCGCGCTTGGTGGTGATCAGGATCACTCCATTGGCAGCACGTGCGCCATAAATAGCGGTAGCCGATGCATCTTTTAATATATCCATCGACGCGATGTCGTTGGGATTGAGATTCGTCGAATTGGAAGTAGGAAAGCCATCGATAACATATAGCGGTTCATTAGTGCTGCTGATAGAATTAGAACCACGGATACGAACCGAAATGCTCCCGCCGGGCGCTTTTGAATTCTGTGTTACCAGCACACCTGCGGCTTTTCCCTGCAGGGCCTGCGCGGGATTACTGATCGTTCCCCCCAGAGTAAGATCGCTGGCCTTAAGACTCGTGACAGAACCGGTAAGGTCGCTCTTGCGCTGGGTGCCATAACCGATCACCACCACTTCGTCCTGCTGCTGGGTTTTAATCTGCAGTGTCACCATTATCTCGGTTCTGTCGGTAATTGAAACCTCCAGCGTTTCGGTCGTAACAGAGGTAAACACCAGTGTTTTTGCATTGTTGGGCACCACCAGTTTAAAATATCCCTTTTCATCAGTGAGCGTGCCCACAGAAGAATTTCCTTTTACCGACACGGATATTCCCGAAAGTGGTTCACCCTGATCGTTTGTTGCACGGCCGTGAACTTCTCTTTCCAGGGGAAGGTCGAACATATCGGAGAAAACAACCGGTGTTTCGTTGTCGTTCTTTGGAAAGATGAGGATGGTATTTTCCTTTTGCTGAAAATTCAGATGCGTTGCTGACAAAATGATTTTCAGCGTAGCTGCCACCGAACGGGTATCCTTATCGAGGCTGATGTTCCTATATCTGGCAATTTCCTGGGTGATATAGGCCATTTTATAGCCGGACAATTTCTCAACCTGATTAAGGGCATTCCGTAACGATACGTTACGCAATTCGAGGGTGATCTCTTTTTCCTCTACTCCCTGTCCGAAGCAATCGCGGGCAATAAGGAGCTGGATAGATAACGACATAAGCAGAAGCGCCATAAAGCTCACTTTCATAACGAATGAAACTTTTAGGTGATGGCGCACCCCCCCATATCGGTTTTCCAGCCGGGTAGCGACCAAAGCAGTAGTTTTTTGCATAAATTGCAAGTGTTTAGAATGATTACGATTATTTCTATGCAACTCCTCAAAGCTTTCCACGGCGGAGGAGTTTTTTGTTTATGAAACAGGCTATCCTGACGGAGGACTTTCCATTTCAATTTTATACAACTCAATAATTATCATACAGCTTTATCGATGCGATTTAACCGGCACAGCCTTTTCCACTTAATTCCACCACCTTATCGGGGCCGATTGAATAACTCGCATTACTGATTATACATAAAACCTCAAGCACTTTTTCAAGTGACTCTGTTCCGTTAAAATAGGCTTTAACGGTGCACGACTTCAGGGCAGGATTTTTAAAATCAATGCTAACTCCATAGCGGCGCGACAACAACTGCATAGCCTCTTCAAATGAAATATCATCAAAAGCCATTTCCTGTTTTGTCCAGTCGCTAACCACTGCAAAAGCATCGACCGAGCGTTTTTCCGCCTGGGCCCGTGAGATATTAAACGTGACCTGTTGATTGGGATCTACTATAGCCAGCAATTTGTTTTTTTGTTCCACCTTAACCTTTCCGCTTGTTACTGAAATAGTGATTTTTTTTGTATCAGTCGATGCGTTAATATTAAATGCGGTTCCCAGTACTGTTGTTTTAATCTCGCCGGTGTGAATGATAAATGGCCTTTTGGTATCGCGCGCAATATCAAAATAGGCTTCTCCTACGAGAATAACTTCGCGCGAATTGCCCGCAAAGCTGTCCGGGTAATCAAGTTTGCTATTTGCTTTTACAATAACAGTGCTGCCATCCGGAAGTGTCAGATGGCGCGTATAATTGGTGGTTTTGTCAAAAACATGGGGTGTGATCCTGTTTACGGCAGCGACAGGTGTGGTTCGCCTGCCATTCGCTATATACAGAACTACCAGCATGCAAAATGCAGCGAGCACGGCAGCGGTCGCCGCCAGTGACCAGAAGAGGCGCTTCTTTTGCGCCCGGATGGCCGGCCGCACCGGCGCCAGATACATACGGCGGCGAACACTGGCTAAAATTCTTTGCTCCGCTTCAGTTTCGGTTTCCTCAACAGGCCAGTATACGTCAGCAAGAGGCTCATTACGATACCATTCGTCGAGTAATTCCTTCTCAGCAGGAGTTATGGTTCCCCTGAGCAATTTTTCAGCATATTCCCTTATCTGTTGTTGCGTAGGCAGCATGATTCATTTATAGATATACTATATAGCACATCCAAAAGCTTCGATACCCTTAGCCGGTCAGAATTTTTTTTGAAAGAAGAGTTTCAGAGCCAGATGAGCTGGCGAAGCGAACTGCGCAGTTGCTTCAGGGCCTTGCCCATGTGTGCCTGAACCGTTTTGGGAGAGATGCTCAGCGATTGGGCAATTTCCCGTTCGGTAAGACCCTGTTCGCGGCTCAGCCGGAAAACAAGCCGGCATTTTTCGGGAAGAAGATTTATTTCGCTTTCGATACTGTTGCGCAACTGTTCATAACTGAGCCATTCGGCAGTGCTGTTATCCTCCACCACATACAGGTGCCCCGCCTCCTTCCTTGCCCTTTCCTTTCGCTGCGCCAATTCCCGCAAGATTTCATATTTAAGCGCCGCAGTTATATAGGTTCGAAACGAATATTTCAATTCTGTCGATCTCCGCCTCCGCCATAAATTAATGAAAACCGTCTGCACCACTTCTTCCGCGGATTGGGTCGATCCGAGCCGTACAAGGGCCTGCAAAAGCAGTTTTTTCCAATAACGTTTATACAGAATGTCAAACGCACGCTCGTCGCCAGCGCGTACAAGAGAAAGCAATTCTTCGTCTGAATGTTTGTTCTCTGTTGCCAATGAAAAGCAGTTAGTTGATATTAAAGATAAGAAAAGATTACGCTCGGCGATCGGGATATCCTCCGATAAACAGAAGTCAAAACGGGTTCATTGCAGAAACAAACGTTTGCATTCAGCCTTCATGCCAGCACGAGATAGCCCAGCAAAACCACAAAAATGACCAGATCGGTCCATAGCGCGAAAGACTCATTACTATTCGCCGGCTTTTTAATCAGGTGCTGCATCCCTGCAAATGCATAATAAATCCCGCTGGCGAAAGCACTTACGATTCTCCATTCAGGCCTGAACAATGAAACAATTCCAACCAGCCCAAAGCATATATTAGCAAACCCGAGCTCCCTGACAACAGGATAACTTGCACTGTCATTTATATGAAAAATCTCTTTTGCAGTGAAAGACGGCTTTACGGACTGCCAGACTCCCGCCACCAGCAAACGCAGCCCCACTGCCGAAAAGATAAACCATTTACCAAACAGCCCGAAACTGAACGGAATCTGCCTGCTGCTGTGTTCAATCAGGAAACCGGTAACCGGAATGATAAAGGTCATCAGCGATACACTGATAAAATATCTCTTATTCATACCAAAAGCTACAAAAACTGTTTCTTCTGAGCAATCTTTTCTCCAAATTGCAAGAGAAACCAAACAAATAAACTTAGCATATTCCGGATTGTGCGACAATAAAGTCAATTTGATATTTGCTGAAATTTGGATCAGATGGAAACGCAATCAGTCATTAATTACAATCGCATAGCCACGGCAATTGAATATATCAATTCAAACTTCAGGACACAACCCGATCTCGATGAGGTGGCCAGGAAAGTACATCTTAGCCCTGCTCATTTTCAACGAATGTTTACCGAGTGGGCAGGAACGACTCCTAAACGATTTTTGCAATACATCAGCCTCGAACATGCCAAAAAAATGCTTAGCGGCAACCAGGTTACTCTTTTCGACGCGGCTTTTGAAACGGGCTTTTCCAGTACCAGCCGCCTGCATGACCTGTTCATAAATATTGAAGGAATGACCCCGGCCGAATATAAAAACGGCGGCCGAAGCCTCACAATCAATTACAGTTTCGCGGAAAGCCCTTTCGGAAATATAATTGTCGCGTCCACCCCGAAGGGCGTCTGTTATATGGCATTTGAAAACGACGAAACAGAAGCCCTCGGCAATCTCAAGGCGAAATTTCCGAATGCAGTTTTCCGGGAAAAACCCGACCCGCTGCAACAAAATGCCCTCTTTATTTTTCAGAATGACTGGACAAAGCTGCATGAAATCAAATTACATTTAAAAGGCACCGATTTTCAGCTCCGGGTGTGGGAGAGCTTATTGAAAATTCCCATGGGCCGGTTATCCACTTATGCAAACATTGCCAAACAAATCGGCAACCCAAATGCATCGCGGGCAGTAGGAACGGCAATCGGCAGCAACCCCGTAGCTTTTTTAATTCCCTGTCACCGGGTTATACAATCATCAGGTAATTTTAGCGGCTATATGTGGGGCACGACAAGAAAAACGGCAATTATCGGTTGGGAAAGCGCCAGGACAAACAGCGAAAATATAGAGGGGTAAAGACACAGCCATGAAAGCACTACACCTGCCCGGCAGCGGCATTAATAAACAAAAGAACTGGTTACCCGAAGACGGAACAGTTAATTATCATGGCAAAATAGTAACCGCGCAGCTGGCAGATCATTACCTGGAGATTCTGCTGAATACAATCGCCTGGAAAAATGATGAAGCAATTATTTTCGGGAAAAAAATCATCACCAGGAGAAAAGTAAGCTGGTATGGCGACCGGCCCTTTGAATATACCTATTCCAACACAAGCAAATATGCACTGCCGTGGACAAGGGAATTGCTGGAGTTGAAAACCCTTGTCGAAAACGAATCCGGCGAAATATTTAATTCCTGCCTGTTGAATTTGTACCATACCGGTGAAGAAGGAATGGCCTGGCACAGCGACGCAGAGGCCGACTTAAAGAAAGACGGCGCCATCGCCTCACTCAGCTTCGGGGCGGAAAGAAAATTTGCCTTCAGGCATAAAAGAACCGGAGAAAAAATAAACCTCCTGCTCGAACACGGCAGCCTGCTGCTGATGAAGGGAACTACACAGACCTGCTGGCAGCACCGGTTACCCCCCACCCGGCGCATCGCCACTCCGAGGGTGAACCTGACATTCAGAACCATAGAAGAAGCCCGGAATAACCTGTTTTAGCACCGGCCGCCCTCAAAGAAGCATTTGCAGCTTTAAAATAAATCGTAAAGAATTAGAAATAATCGTAACTTAATATAGCCTTAAACACAACGCTGTATGAAACCTCAGGTTCTCCTGTTGGGTGCAATCACTCTTCTTTTTACGGGTTGCCGTAAATTATATGATGCCATTCATCAATACGATTCAAAAACCAATTGCTCCATCAACACCGTCACGGATTATATTGCCGGGCACTCGTCTGTTACACCACGGGTGGCAACGGTAAATTATAATTCCGATGGGAATCCCGTGAGCGTCACATACGACAAACGCGAAACCGGTTATGGCTGGGCCTTTCTGAAATACGATAAATATAAACGGCTGATAGAATTAAAGGAAGAAAATAATGCACTGCGCACGTATGTTTATAACGGCATGGATGCGCAACCCGTACGCGATACGGCGCTCAGCTACAACACCACGGCAAAATTTGTTGAATATTTTACCTATGACAATAAGGGCCGCATTATAAAAGTAAAAGGAAAATTTATTTCCGCAGAATTCGGTGACCCTTCACCCGGCTACGAAGAAAATTATTCATACGATGCGCACGGCAATCTGGTAGCGCCTGTCACCTACGATAACAAGATCAGCGTGTACCGCACGCATCCCGTATGGATGTTTATCTTCAAAAATTACAGCATGAACAACCAGGGGCTCGCCGTGAGTTATACCGCCAAAGGATTGCCGCTCGATTTTACCGGCAGCGGCGGACCTTCCATGCGTTTCTTCGAAGGAAACTTCAGCGGCGCGCAAATCACTTATAATTGTGATTAGACCGTTTGGCGTATCTTCAAACGGCAACACAAAATTATGGTTAGCGAACAGGTACTCACCCAGGCAAAAAGATTATGGGATTATCATCATATGAACCACCGGCTGCAGAAGGCCGATGCTATCCTGGCGCTAGGCAGCCATGATCTTCGCGTGGCCGACCGCGCTGCCGAATTATATCTCCAGGGATGGGCGCCGTTAATTATTTTTTCAGGTGGCCTGGGAAATTTCACGCAGCATATCTGGACCGAATCCGAAGCCGACCGGTTTGCAAAAATTGCCATGAAGCACGGCGTTCCGGAAAAAGATATTCTTATCGAAAATAAATCGACCAATACAGGAGAAAATATCCTGTTTACCCAACGGCTCCTGAAAGAAAAAGGTCTTACCGTTACACAGTTTATCCTCGTTCAGAAGCCTTATATGGAACGAAGAAGTTTTGCAACATTTAAGAAACACTGGCCGGAAAAAGAGCTGATCGTCACTTCACCCCAGATTAACTTTGAAGATTATCCCAACGAAGAAATTCCTTTGGAAAGAGTCATTAATATTATGGTCGGCGACCTGCAGCGAATCAAAATTTATCCGGCAAAAGGATTCCAGATCGAACAGCACATTCCCGGTGAGGTGTGGAAGGCTTACGAAGAATTAGCGGCGCTTGGCTACAACAAACACCTGGTTATTCCTTAGCTTTAAGGATATGAAAACAGATTTCAACATTACTACCCTGTTTCTCGATATCGGAGGCGTTCTGCTCACAGATGGCTGGAACAGAAAATCGAGAAAGGAAGCAGCGGAGAAGTTTGATCTCGAGCCGGGTGATATGGAAGACCGCCACCATCTGACCTTCGATACTTATGAAGTGGGCAAGATCACCCTCGATGAATATCTCAAACGTGTAGTGTTTTTTAAGGAGCGCGACTACACTCCTTTCGAATTCAAAGAATTTATGTACGCCCAGTCTGCCGCTTTTCCGGAAATGATTCAACTAATCACCGCCCTTAAAAAGGCATATGCACTAAAAGTGGCCGTCGTAAGCAATGAGGGAAGAGAGCTCACAGAATACCGCATAAAAAAATTCAGATTGTACGAATTTGTCGATTTCTTCATTTCTTCCTGTTTTGTACACCTTCGCAAGCCCGATGCCGATATATTCCAGACAGCTTTGGATGTGGCACAGGTGCCGGCAGCCGAAGTGGCTTATATTGAGGACAGGCCCATGTTTGTACAGGTGGCCGAAGGAATGGGTATCAATGGGATCCATCACACCGGCAGGAAAAGCACCGCGGAGCGACTCGAAGAATTCGGCCTGAAATTATGAAGCGTATACTACTATTGGAATACCTGCGCGGGCTGAGAATTTCTCAGCCGGTACTCTTTTTTTGTGTCTCCGCATTTTTCGCCATTCAACTGGCGCTCACGTTCATCAAACTCGAAGTGACGCCTTTTTTCCTGTATGGCATGTTCTCGGAAAAGATTCCCTATACCGATTCCGTTTTTGTATTAAAAATACTGGTGAACGATAAACCGCTCGATGAATATTATTCTCCGCTCCGCGAGCGATACCTGTTGGAAGAAACAGCAATGAATTACGAGAGGATGAAAAAAAATAATTACCAGGATTTCATAAAAACTAGGATCGAATCGGGATATCCTTCGATAGCGCGGCTTATTCCCGGCAACATATACAACTCCCGTGAGGCCATTACTGCATACCCCTCCTGGCTGAAAGAAAAATGCCTGCAGATCGCGGGGCTGAAAGAAGGAAACGTGAAGCTCATTCGCAAAGGCTTCCATTGGAACCGGAAGCATCTTCAACTTAAGCTCGTCAGCAATGAAGTACTGGAAGATCTCTGATTATTATTCAGCCGCAGCATACAACAGGATGCAACTGCAGCGTGTCTTTTTTTCGCTTGCACTGATAAGCCTGGGCCTGGATTTTTATTACCATATTTTTATTTCCCAGATAGGGCCCAACCCTATTCTGTACCAGGAAATCGATCCTGTGTATTTCCTTTTTATGTACCTGGGAATACCGCAGCTGGTGACCGGTAAAGCCGCTGTCATTTTCGATACAGCATTGGTATTGTCTTGCATTGCATGTATAATATGGCCCGGGAAAAAACGATTTCCCCTGTTATTCTTTATCCTTCATTTTATTTATTTCATCATTTATAATATGCTGGCGGGACATCATTATATAAGCATAGGGCTGCTGGTTATGAGCTTCCCTTTTATTTTTTACAATAGGGAACGATTTACCGCCGTCTTCCTGCTATGCAGATTTATTTTCTGCTTCATGATGTTCAGCGCAGCCTGCTGGAAAATTGCACGGGGCAATCTGTGGCATACCGGTCAGGTAAATATGTTATTGATCAGCACCTATACCACCGAATTATTTACAGGAAAACCTGCATGGGTAGCGGATACGGTGAAATGGCTGATCGGCCATCGCGGAGTGTCGCATGCAATCTGGTGCATACTAATCGCACTGGAAACGGTATTTGTTGCCGGATTTATCAGCTTCCGGTGGGATAAATTATTGCTCATCAGTTATCTCCTGTTTTTTGCAGGAGGATGGATCATCTTCAATATATATAATTACGACAATCTTTTATTCCTGCTCACATTAACGCCGGTGCTGGATAGTATTAACAGAAAAACAAAGGGCCACAAGCGCGGCCCTGAATGGCACGGTAGTGGCCCTGGTTAAAGAAGAAAAACGTTTTATTTATATTCCTTTATCTCGAGATTTCTCCATCTCACTTTTATTCCTCCGCCCGAATGGATCTGCAATGCGATCACGCCGTCGCCCTTTCCGATCAGGGAATCCTTAAGATGGATCATTTCCACACCATTCAGCCAGGTGGTTACCTCGTCACCGCGGGCTTCCACCACCAGTTTGTTCCACTCCCCATATTTCAAAACCTTCTCATCCTCCGGTTTGGGCATGATCAGCCATCCTCTTCCGTAAGATTCATAGATGCCGCCTGTATGCTGGCCCTCGGGAGCCACTTCGGCCTGCCAGCCACTGATTTTGGTACCCTCGACAGAAGACCTGAAAAACACTCCGCTGTTCCCGTTGGCCTCCTGCTTAAACTCTACGGAAAGCGTAAAGTTCTTGTATTTTTTTTCGGTGCTCAGATAGCCGTATTCCTTATCAGGCCCGCTTTCTGAGACTATCTCCCCCTTGTCGACATACCATTTTTCGGTGCCGTTTATCTTCCATCCCTTGAGGTCCTTTCCATTAAAAATGGGCTTGAACGACTGGGCCACCGATAGATTTGCTACGGCCAGAAACAAAGAAAGCATAGAAAAAAACCTGTTCATCTTCTGTATTTTTATGGGTTTTATAACTCCCGTCTATTCACAAAAATGCCTATGATATTGACATTTTTTTCAGACTGGATTTTGTTTACAAATATCTTATGTAACTTACGCAATAACCCATTAAATAATCATCAATATGGCAAAATCAGCAAAAAAAGCGGTAAAGAAGGCCGCAAAGAAAGCAGCTCCAAAAAAAGCAGCTAAAGCAGCTCCCAAAAAAGCAGTTAAGAAAGCAGCTCCGAAAAAAGCGGCTCCCAAAAAGAAATCAGCAAGAAAACCTAACGCAGCATTCATGGCTCCATTAACAGCCAGCCCTGCATTAGCAGAAGTTGTAGGAAGCAAACCATTGCCTCGTACAGAAATTATCAAAAAGATATGGGATTATATCAAGAAAAACGGACTGCAGGACAGCAAGAATAAAAGAATGATTAATGCTGACGCAAAACTGAAAGGAATTTTTGGCAACAAGAGCCAGGTTTCTATGTTCGATTTAGCAAAGATTGTAAGCAATCACGTAAAATAACTTTCTTTGATTGGCAACAATGCATTAAAGCTCCATCATTAATGGAGCTTTTTTATTTTATAAAACCAGTCTTTCGTGCAGCCGGATTATTGTTGTCAATGCATCTGCACACAAACCGGGATGAACCCTGGAGCTCTGTACCACAGTGCTTCTCGTGGCAGTAAGCCATCTGAATCGCGACGCCATATCCAGCTTCCCGATAGGCCCGGAATGCATGCTCCCGGCACTAATCTGTTCAAAAGCAGATAGATGTTCTTTCACTTCTTCAATAGTAATGGAGGGGCAAAAACATTGTAATCTTTTTTCATCAAGATGGAATAATGCACGCAGAAATTTTTGTGACGGGCAATACAATACCACGCCCACGTTAAGAAATTCCTCACGTTCAACGCGTGGCACAACACGAATGATCGCATATTCAAATAAATGAATTTCTTGCATTTAGTGCTTCGTTTAAAAAAAAGGATGATGAGGCGAGGCGCGTGCGCAAAAATCCGCTGTATACTTTTTTTATCGCTTCAGGAGAATCTGCCTCACCGTAATTATTGAGCCATTCATCGGGAATTAATGAAACAATCGAATCGAGCTTATCCGGGGTTAATATTTCCTTCGAAATTTTTTCTGCCTGCTCCAGTTCGGCAGCTGCGGGTAGTAATACATGGTCCTTTACCTGGGTAAACGGCCGGCGGGCGTGCTCTTCCCAGTTTTGCCAGGAATGATGAAAATACAGCGAAGCGCCGTGATCGATAAGCCACAGTTCCTTGTTCCAGGTGAGCATATTGGTATTGCGGGCTGTCCGGTCGACATTGGTGAGAAAACAATCCAGCCACACGATCCGGGAGGCCAGCAGCGGATCCACGCCGTTTACGGCCGGGTCGAAGCTGATCGCTCCCGAAAGATAATGCAGGCCCAGGTTCAGGCCTACACTGGCTTTAAGCAGATCCTGGATTTCTTCATCGGGCTCCGTTCTTCCAAACGCAGCGTCAAGACGGGCGAAAACAATTTCGGGCACTTTTAACCCGAGCGCACGCGCCGTTTCGCCGCCAATCAGCTCGGCAATCAGTGATTTCAGCCCCTGACCCGCTCCCCTGAATTTTAACACGTATAAAAATTCATCATCGGCTTCAACGATAGCCGGCAGCGAACCACCCTCACGAAGCGGAGTAACATAGCGGGTAACATTTACGTTTCTTAACGGCTCATGCATGTGCTGCAAAGTAAACATAATAATAAATGCCCCGGCTGCTCCGGGGCATTTATTCAAACTATATGATCAGGTAGTTCCCGGTCTGTATTTCCGCTATGGATTCTGATCTGCAGCACTGAGGCTTTTATTGGCCTGCATTTCGGTTTGCGGAATTTTTAAATTGAAAGAGGGATCATTGGCCGGCAGAAAATAATCATCGGGCGATGCGTGATTGGAGTGCGTTCTGTCGATCGGTAACTGCAATCGCTTGGCATCCGACCAGTCCACTCCGATTTCACCAAATAATTCCTTTCTTCTTTCCAGTAAGATTTCATCAATTAATGCCTGATCGGTATTTCCGGATGGCGCGGCCTCCGGATCACGGTTACTCTGCAGTTCATATAATAGCGTAGCCGCTTCCGGCTCGTGTAACCGCGCTTTCGCTTCGGCCATGATCAGGTACATTTCTCCCACCCGCATCATATTGATCGATTCATTAAAATCAAGCCGTTTATATGGAACTTCATCTCCATTCAATAATTCGATCTTCTCCGCATTTTTATCCTTACCGAATTTATTCACCCCGTAATAATCGGCATCCGAAGGATCTGAATCATATTGATACGTACAAAAGCGCACATCGGTAGGAGAATAGGTTTCGGCAAGCTCGCGGCTCATCCAGAACACACAATATCCGTCGCCGCTCTGCTCGAAGAACGAACTGGGCGTGCCATAATACAGGGATTGGCCTCCGCCTCCTATTGTTTGCGTAAAGCTCCAGATGATTTCATCAGAATTAATGCCGTTATAATTGGTTTTATAACCCGCGGCGTCGAGTGCATAGCCATCAGTAGCCGCCAGCGCGGCATCATACGCATCCTGCCACCGGCCCTGCTCGAGGTAAATCCTGGCCGCAAACCCTTCTGCAACATTTAAATTGACCTGGTCCTTCATCGTCCTGTCGGGTGTCAGGTGCGAAAGCGCAAATTCGAGATCGCTGTTAATCTGGTCATACACCTGCTGCACCGTACCACGCGGTTTTCCGTTGAGGTTGTCGACAGAAGTCGCTTCTGTATATAACGGCACGCCGGGTGCATTGGGATTTTTCAGGTAGGTAAATTGAAATTCACGGATCAGTTCAAAATAAAGATCGGCCCTGAGCGCCCTCGCTTCCGCTACCAGCAGGGCCTTGTCATCGTCGCTGATGGTGGCGCTGTTTGTTGTTCCGTCGATCAGGTTATTTAACTGGTTTATTAACTCATAGAAATAATACCATGTAAATTTTACCCTGCGATACGTTGGTTCACGGTTATCATTCTGATAGTCGAAATAAAAATAACCTCCGTAAGGCATCGTAACGTCCGTTCCTTTGGCTACCCTCGCGAGGTAAACAGAAACATAGCACCAGGAATCGTCCGCGCCGCCTGCACTCTGGTCGATGCTCTGCCACTGATTGCGCAGCTGGCGGTAAATACCGGTAAAATAGGTTCTTACCGAAGAGGCCGAAGCAAACACCTGGTCGCGCGTGGCCGAATTGGTGGGATGAACGTTGTCAATAAAATCCTTCTTACACGCTGTAAAAAACAGGGAAGAAAGGAGAACAAATACTATGGATGATTTATATCGGTTTAACATGGTCTTGGTTTTTAGAAGGTGAAGTCAACTCCGGCAGAATAGGTTTTAAAAGGGAATGCATTTCCATTTGCATAACCGTCGATTGAGGATTCCGGATCGGAGCCGCGCTTCAGCTTATCCCAGGTTGCTATATTGTCTGCCATTAAATATACCCGGATACCTTTGAATACCTTTTGTAATTTGTCAGGATTGAATGTGTACCCGAGCGTAATATTTCTTAACCGTACATAATCGCCGCTGAATAAATAACGCGTGGAAGGTTCCGGAATATCACTGTTATTCGGATCGAGCCGGGGCACGTCTGTAATATCACCCGGCTTCTGCCATCTTTTTAACTCATCGGTTACCATCTGCGCACCGAAACCGTAAAATAATCCGTGCACCAGGTTGGCGTAATTATTATCGAAATATTTTCCGCCGAAGGCATAGTTGAACAGGATATTGAAGTCAAGATTTTTAAATTTCAGCCGGCCCGTCAGACCTCCGGTATATTTTGGAAGGCCCGATCCCACCCATTCCTCACTGTTCAGCGCTTCGGAGATATCCGTGGTTTTTACCTTTTTGCCGGTAGGGTTGCCGTTTCCGTCGAATTCGTCGGCGTACCATTGTTCCTCACCCGTCTGCGGGTCCACGCCTGCATACACCGGCAGGTAAAATTCATAGATCGATTTTCCCACCACATTTCTGAATACCCCATTCGAAGCAGCGGTATCCGCACCGGGCAATAATCCCGCAATTTTATTTTTAATATAGGTAAAATTGAAAAGGATATCTGCGCTGAAGTCTTTGTTTCTGACCACGCCATAATCCAGGTTCAGTTCCACGCCCCTGTTCTGCACTTTGCCGATGTTTGTTTGCAGGCTTGAAAAGCCCAGTGAAGGGGTAACGGGCTGGCGATATAATAATTTTTTTGAGCTCTTGTCAAACAGGTCGATACTACCGCTCAGCCTGTTTTTAAAAAATCCGAAGTCGATACCAATATTGCTGGTTAATTGTCTTTCCCACTGGATCTTTTCGTTTTCGAGATTGACCAGATACACGCCGGGGTTGTCGAGGTCGTTGTAATCAGTATGGTATCGTTCGAGATAAGGATAGAAGTCGGCCAGGTTATTATTTCCCAACGCGCCGTAAGAGGCTCTGAGCTTGAGCAAATTAAAGGCAGAAGCATTTTTCAGAAAATCTTCTTCACTCAATACCCAGGAAACGCCTGCTGCGGGAAACCATCCCGACTTAAACTCTTTTGCAAAAATGGAAGAGGCATCGCGGCGGACAGTCACCTCTGCAAAATATTTCCCGGCGAAATCATATTTCAATCTGCCGAGATAGCTTGTTAATGTCGTCTGATCCACATAACCTGTAAAGGTTTCGATTACAGCCGCATTTATGGGCTGTTCCTGAAACGGAAACCCGAACGCCGATTTAATCCCTGCAAGATCTTCAAAATCGTATTTATAGGCCTCATAGCTCGCCATAGCTTCCAGATGATGATCGCCGAAACGCTTTTCGAAATTCACCATATTGTTCCAGGTCCACGAAGTAGTAAGATCCTGGGTTCTGTATACACGCCCGTTTACACTGGCGGCATCACCAAAATTCCTGTTCTGGTATTGAAGCTGATCGACGAAATTGCGGTTGATCCCAAAAGTCGATTTGAAATATAAATCCTTTGTCAGTTTCACCTGCGCATAGGCGTTGAGATCTGTCAGCAGGCGTTTATAATCCCAATCGTCAAGTGCCAGGGTACCCACTACATTGGAGTTGAGAAGCACCGGCCGGTTAACATTTACGTTCCGGGAAGGATTGTTGTTGCCGAAATCGAAGATCGGCTTTCCATCTTGGTCCAGTATGAGCTTTCCATTATCATCATGCTGATATATAGGAAATACGGACGATAAAGAACGTTGGGTGCCGATCACATCTGAATAGTCGCCAGTTCCCTGGTCCGGAAAATTCTGTTTAGAGGTAACAATCGAAACACGGGTGCCAATCGTGAGCCAGCTTTTGAGATCGGTGGTATAATTAAATCTTGCTGAAATTCTTTCATAGTCCGATTTGGAGATATATCCATCCTGCTTCAGATAGCCGGCCGCAAAATAATATTTCGATTTATCTGTTCCACCACTGATACCGAGGTTAACATCCCTTCTTGCCGCTGCTTTCCGGGTGAGCGCTTTTGTCCAGTCGTCATTCCACAATGGCACCGCGCCCGCCAGCAGCTTTCCGTCCGTTCCTATCGGGTTGGGGAAATCGGGACCATAAGGATTATAGTGCATCCTGGAACTGATCAGGTTATCGGTGGCGCGCTGTTCCGGGTTGGAAGCGCCCGCGTCCTCATATACGTTTTTCAGGCCTTCCCAGCCCAGTTCCATCAATTGCTGGGTGTTCAGATAGGAATAATCAGGCACCGCTCTTGAGGAGAGTCCGTATAATCCGGATAAAGTAATAACGGGCGCACTGTTTCTCTTTCCGGATTTGGTAGTGATCAATATCACCCCGTTGGCAGCTCTCGACCCATACAATGCCGAAGCAGTCGCATCCTTAAGAACGGAGAAGCTTTCGATATCGCCCGGGGTCAGCATATTGATGTTGCCATCAAAAACGATCCCGTCTAATACGATCAAAGGATCTGCGCTGGCCAGGATCGAAGCGGCGCCCCGGATCCTGATCGTGGGGCTTTCACCGGGCTGCCCGTTGGTGTTCACCACCTGCACGCCTGCAGCCGTTCCCTGCAGCGCCTGCGAAACGGAAGTAACCTGCTGGTTCTTGATCGTTTCCGCAGTAACGGTGGTCACTGCGCTGGTCACTTCAGAGCGCTTCTGTGTTCCGTAGGCTACCACGACCACTTCGCTCAGTGATTTTTCGGCGGATGCAAGATGGATCACCGGGCTCTTCGCATCGGCACTGATCTCTGCCGTGGTGAAGCCCACCGAGCTGATGACCAGCGTTGCGGAAGGATCGGCCATAATTGAAAACTGGCCGTCTTCATTAGAAGAAGTTCCGGTGTTTGTGCCTTTAATAGTCACGGAAGCGTTGGCAACGGGGCTGCCTTTCTGATCTAAAACGCGGCCCATTACCGCGTGTGTTTGTGCTTTTGCGAATGAAATACCCAGCGTTAACGCTGTACAGAGCACGAAGATTTTTCTCAGATACATACAGTCAAGAATTGGATTACGAATATTGAATTAAGAGACCGGACAATGTTACCAATTGTAACGCTGCTTCGACCCCTTAATACATTATGAATGGTAAAATAACGGGATTATAGGGATTTTCGTATGATAAGCCTGAACGGTATCCTGATTCGTTCACTGCGGTTTTCGAGTATCAGCTTTGCCGCGGCCCTGCCCATCTGCTGATGATCGGTAGAAATAACAGTAATGCCATCGAGCAGTATTTCCTTTATCGGGCTGTCGTTGTAAGACAATATGCCCAGCTGCTGCCCGACAGGCAGCCCCTTGCTTCCTGCCATGCGAATCAGGTTGCAGAGATCATTTTCTTCTATTATCACATAGGCTTCCCCGGCGCTGATTTTCGTACTATCATTTATTTCGGCTATCACCTCAAACTTAAAATCATTCTGCATACAGAATTTCCGGAAGCCGGTAATAATATCCGGCGAATGCAAAATGATCTTCGGGTAAACCAGGAATAATTTGTTGTATTTTGAAAGAAGGCTGCCGGCCTGCTCCATCGCCTCGATAATGTCGTTCTGAAAATCCTGGTATACGCCCGACCAGGGTACGCCGGCATGTTGAATGTTCTTATCGAGAATGATCAACTGGTCGGGCGGAATTATTCTGATTGTTTCCAGGCCCTGGTCTGCATCATCATAGAAATGCGGCATCACCACGAAATAGTCATAATCGCTTAAATTATTAATAACGAGCTCGTGAAATAGTTTCGCGCTGCAGTGATGTATGCGGAAGTCTACCACCGTGTTTTCTCCCAGCGTCTCGATAAATGAATTATAGATCTGCTTCTTATAATTACTGATCCTGCTGAAAAGCAACAGTACTTTTACCTGCACTTCGGGGTGATCGTTGCTGACATAATATCCTTTCCCCTTTATGGACGTGATCACGCCTTTATTCAGCAGGATATTATATGCTTTCTGCACGGTATCGCGGGCAAGAAAATATTCATTGCTCATCTCGTT
The DNA here is from genome assembly GCA_044224935.1 of Flavitalea sp. Classification (GTDB taxonomy): domain Bacteria; phylum Bacteroidota; class Bacteroidia; order Chitinophagales; family Chitinophagaceae; genus Flavitalea. The sequence goes on along the minus strand of JBGAJL010000006.1, from coordinate 19,618 downwards.
GATCGAGAAGATCCGGTCGCCTTTTTTATAATTTCCCCTGCGAATGGCATCGGTTACCGAATTCACTATCTGCAGATAAATGGGGACCCGTCTCTCCGTATTAATATTCAGCAACCGGCTCATGCATCGTAATGTGCAAATTAAATTGCAAAAAAACAATTAAAACAAAACAGTTTGAAATGCTGACCCATCCCTGCCCCTCCACAGGAAGGGACGCAACTCCCAAAGCAATTGCATCTTTCAAAACAGTCAGAGCGCCTGCATCCCCTCCACAGGAGGGGCGGCGCTCAGCGGAGACTTACACAAAAACGAACTCAGGAAGCGCCGGGGGTGGGTCAGGCAATACAATAAAACACTATCGCAAAAATGCAGTAGCCACTCCCCCGTCGACATTTATTACATTACCGGTCGACTTGTTGAGCAACCCGCCCACAAATGCAAAACACGCGTTGGCAATATCTTCTGGCAGGATGGTTTCGTTGAGCAACGTACGTTTGGCATAATAAGCCGGTAATTCTTCAACGGTAACGCCATACGCTTTCGCACGGCCCTCGGCCCAGCCGCCCGCCCAGATGTTTGAATCGGCGATAACAGCATCGGGGTTTACCGAATTGACACGAATTCTCTCACCTCCCAGCTCAGCGGCCAGCAATCTCGACAAATGCGCCTGCGCAGCTTTCGCAGAGCCATATCCTGCATTATTGGGACCGGCAAATACTGAATTTTTAGAGACGATATTGACGATATCGCCACCACTACCCTGCTTTTTCATGATGTTCACCCCGGCTTTCGACACGATAAATTGTCCTTTCACGAGGATGTCATATAACCTGTCCCAATCCTCAAGCGTATGCTCCGTCAGTGGTTTTGAAATGCTGATGCCAGCATTATTTACGATAATATCCACGCCGCCAAAGGCAAGTGCAGCCGTTTCAAATGCCTTTTCCACAGAAACTTCATTGGTCACATCCAGTAATGCCGCTGCGGCCACATCCTTGCCGAACAGTGTATTAAATTCTTCCTTCGCGCCATTTAACCGCTCACTATTCACATCATTCAACACGACGCAGGCGCCTTCTTCTGCAAATTTCTTTGCGATCGCTTTTCCGATTCCGCCGGCGCTTCCCGTCACCAGCGCAATTTTTCCTGAAAGCGGTTTGGGCCGGGGCATGCGCTGCAGTTTCGCCTCTTCGAGCAGCCAGTATTCAATATCAAACGCTTCCTGCCTGGGCAGCGAGGTATACGAAGAAATGGCTTCGGCCCCTTTCATCACATTAATGGCATTGATATAAAACTCCGCCGCCACCCTGGCCGTCTGCTTATCTTTTGCAAAAGTGAACATTCCCACACCTTTCAATAAAATCACCACCGGGTTGGCATCCCGGATCGCCGGGCTATTGGCATGCCTGCAGATGTTGTAATATTCCTCATACATTTTCCTGTATGATTCGAACTGGGGCGCCAGTTTCTCTTTTAATGCTTTTATGTCGCCGGTTTCATTTGCATTTAAATCAAGCACAAGCGGGCTGATCTTCGTTCTCAGGAAATGATCGGGGCAACTGGTGCCCATCGGCGCCAGCCTTACAAGGTCTTTGGAACCGATGAATTCAAGCACGCGCTCATCATCTGTAAAATGCCCCACCATGCGGTTCTTCGAAGAACAGAAGCCACGCAATACCGGTGCAATGGCAGCGGCCTGCGACAATCTTTTTTCTTTGGAAAGCGCAGCAACCTGCTGACCGCCGAAAACAGGCCCTCTCTTCCCGGTATTATCTTCAATGAATTGTGCGCAGCGCTCAATCACTTCCAGCGTATTCAGATAGGATTCATACGCCGTATCGCCCCAGGTGAATAATCCATGCGAGCCCAGCATGATGCCGCGTATGCCGGGGTTTTCATCGACACATTGTTTCATGCGAAGGCCCAGGTCGAAGCCCGGCCGCTGCCAGGGAACCCATCCTATGGACCCGTTGAATAATTTTTCCGTTATTGCTTTTCCATCCTCAGCCGCAGCAATGGCGATAGCCGCATCAGGATGCAGATGGTCAATATGGGCAAAGGGAAGAAATCCGTGCAGCGGCGTATCAATCGAAGGCGCTTTTGAATCCAGATCATAAATACAATGATTGAATAATTCCACCATTTCATCTTCATGCGCCTTGCCCCTATAGACATTTTTTAAGGATCGTAATTTATCAACATATAGCGCTGCAAGCCCTTTTCTTTTCAGCGTTCCCAGGTCGCCGCCGGAGCCTTTTACCCACATTACCTCTACGGGCTTTCCCGTAACGGGATCTTTCTCCGTTGTTTTACAGGAGGTATTTCCACCGCCGTAATTGGTCAGGCGCAGATCTGCGCCCAGCAGGTTGGAACGATAGATCAGCAGCGCCACCTGGTCGTCTTTGAGCGCCGCCGCTTTTTCATCGTCCCATAAGTAGCTCACATGTTTAAACTGGTTTTTTTGCTTTGCAATAGCCATAGCGGTATGTTTTGTATTTTCCGAAGGGTATAAAATTCAGAACAATGCGCTATTAATCTGTCACGCGGTGTGATGCTTAAGCCCTATCTTCGCGCCGACATCAGTTTGTAAATTTCAGCAATTGGTTTGAATGGCTCTATTAGAAAAACAACTTGTCGTCCGGCGGTCACAGATTCCGGGCGCCGGAAAAGGTTTATATACAAAAAAATTCATCCCCAAAGGAACAAAGATCGTTGAGTATAAAGGAAAAGTTACTTCCTGGAAGGAAGCCGATCACCGCGACGGCGCCAACGGCTATATCTATTATGTGAAGAGAAATCATGTGCTCGATGCATTGCCAAGGCCTAAAGCCCTGGGCCGCTTTGCCAACGATGCGCGCGGCCTGATCAGGATAAAAAACCTGGCCAATAATTCTGAATATATAGAGGAAGGATTGCGCGTTTTTATCGTTTCGAAAAAAGATATCCCCGCCAACAGCGAAATACTGGTCGGCTATGGAAAAGAGTACTGGGACATCATGCGCGAGAATAAAAAAAACGGATTTCTTTAAGGCCCCTGCTTTCCACTTCTCCCATCTCTGATGCGGATAGACTGTCCCGGGTAAAAATAAGTCTGAAAAAAGCAAATAATAAGAACAGGGAAGGAATCTGCCCGGCCGGATCAGTTAACAGTAAACTAACCCACATTTAATAAATAATTCATCCAGATATTCAAAACAAATATTAAGTTTGAGAAGGAGATAACCTTCAACATCTAATAATTGCTTAAAACTGCTTCCATGCCCCTAAAGAAGGCATATACCGAGGGAGACTGCTGGAAAGGACTTGCCAGCGGCGATCCTGATGCATTGGGTTTTCTCTATGATACCTTCGCAGACAAACTCTTCAATTCGGCATTATGGATAACGGCCAACCGGGAGCTTGCCAAAGACGCCTTACATGATGTTTTTGTAGAAATCTGGCATTACAGGGCTTCCCTGGCCAACGTAGTGCGCACCTACAGCTATCTTTCACGGGTGATGCATAATATTCTCTATAAAAAATTAAAAGCAGCCGGACAGTTGCCTTTGACTATCGATGCACATGAAATGGCAGTACCCGATGAAAACGCCGAAGAAAAAATGATTGCTGAAAATATTTCGGAAGAAAATCTATCCCGCCTCAGAAGGGCCTGCACCCATTTAACAGGAAGGCAGCAAACCGTTATAAGATTAAGGTTTTATGAAGGCCTTAGTTATAAACAGATTGCTGCCCGTCTGCGCATGAACTACCAGTCGGTAAACAACCTGGTGTTCCGGACCCTGATCAATATCAGGAAAGAATTTTAAAGCTGTTTGATCTTAATATTTTTATAGAACACCTTATTGCCATGATCCTGCAATGCGATGGCGCCTGATTTTGCGCTGCCATAATCGGGAAAATCTTTCCATTTGCCTTCTGATTTCTTTTTGTTCCAGTCGTCGGTCCAGGCCTGGAATTCCACGATCTTTTCGCCATTGAGCCAGTGTTCCACGTGCCCGTGATCAAACACCAGTTTACTGGAATTCCATTCCCCCACGGGCATTAATTTCTTTTTATCGTTGGCAACGGTCATTGCATAATCGGCTCCGCTTTTCTGCCAGCCTTCGAGCTTTTCCGGGAAACCAATATCATCAATGATCTGGTATTCGGGGCCGGTTTCATAAGGGGCCTTGTATTTGGAACCTTCCACCACGTGATACATTACGCCGCTATTGCTGCCTTTGTTGACTTTCCAGTCCCAGGTGAGGATAAAATTATCATACGCGCCATCCGAAACAATATCGCCTCCGTGCGCATCTTTCGCCGCACCCAGGCAGGTAAGCGCTCCGTCTTCGATATCCCAATTTTTCACAGGCTCTCCCTGTCTGTTGAACCCATGCCATCCGGCAAGCGATTTACCATCAAAAAGAGACACCCAGCCCGTAGTATCCGGCGCAGCCGCCTTAGCTGCCGGACCGGAATCAGCAGTGGCCGCAGCGTCGGTCCGAGCCGATGGGTTTGTATTATCGTTGCATGCGGCAAGCGTTATAAAACAAATGCCCGCGCCTAATAAAATTGATTTCATAATTATTTCTTTGTAATTGACTTGTGCTTTAATTATTTTTTTACCGGCTGCATTTTTTCAGGATTCCAAAGCATAGGTGTGTCTTTGTTATAGCTATCGTTGCAGAGCAGTGCAGGTGCGGCCGCGCGGTAGCCGAATATGGCATCTTCGGTCACTTTGCCATTATTTCTTATGGCATTGAAAAAATTATTGAAGTGATCGTATGGCCCGCCGAGATATCCTTTTTCCGCTTCGAACGTATATTCTTCAGGAGGTAGAATTCTTTTTCTCGAAGAGACAGGCGTACCCGCTCTTTTCATCTGTTCGATGAAGAAGGGATCATCAGATTCCTGGCTCTTGTTTCTTTTCAGGGTCACGCTATCCCAGGTAATATCCATTGATCCTTCGCTGCCCACCAGTTTAAGATAGGTGGTGCCACTTGTTCCATCCACAAAATTGCAACGCAGCGATAAATTAAATGCCGGATGAGCCGCACTCTGCGGATAATCAAAGGTGCCGAGCAATACATCGGGCACTTCGCGCCCGTCTTTCCAGTATCTTAATCCACCGGCGGCGTACACTTTATTGGGTCCGAATGAATTGGTGATAAAATGAAGGCTGGAAAATAAATGCACAAAAAGATCGCCGGCCATACCTGTTCCATAGTCAGTGTAATTTCTCCATCTGAAAAAGCGGGTGGCGTCGAAAGGGCGTTTCGTGGTGTTGCTCACAAAGGTATCCCAATCCACCGTGGAAGCAGAGGCATCGGCCGGAATAGGATACTGCCATGCTCCGAGGGGAGAATGGCGGGCCCAGAATCCTTCGGCATAATTGACGGCCCCTATCGCACCATCCTTCAGTAATTGTTTTGCCTTTTCGTTCCCAAGAGAAGAGACACCCTGGCTGCCTACCTGGAATATCTTTCCGGTTTCTTTCTGCGCAGCAATAACCGCCGGTCCTTCGGTGATCGAATGCACCATTGGTTTTTCGCAATACACGTGCTTGCCGGCGCGCATGGCATCTATTGATATCTGCTGGTGCCAGTGATCAGGTGTTGCAACAATTACGGCATCGATGTCTTTTCTCGCAAGCAGTTCCTTATAACTTCTTGTCGTGAAAAGATCGGAGCCCCACTTGGTCCTGGCATCTTTCAGGCGACCGTCGTAAAGGTCACAAACGGCCACCAGTTTAATTCCCGGCACCTGCAGGGCAGTGATTGTATCCTGCGTGCCCATTCCGCCCGCACCAATCAATGCAATATTGAGATTATCGTTGATGCTGATGCGTTTTCTTGTCAGCGCTTCGAGATATCTTCTATCCCGGATTTCTCCTGCAAAAGCGCCCGATCCTGCAACCATTGCGGCCGCAGATCCTGTCACGTTCCTGATAAAACTTCTTCTTGATGATCCACTCATAGTTTTAAATTATACTCTGATATAAATATTTTTTCTGTCTAAAAACAATCCGACACACCAGCAGAGAAACATGTAGCTGAGAGCAAATAAAAGCGAGCCAATGGCACCCGGTGCTATCACCTGGTAAAAAACCATGTTGATCCATTCGTAAAAACTCTGGCCCGATTTCATTGTGATCGTATAAAGCGTCGTCACCAGTAATTCGGACAACAAATAAATGAACAGCGGGTTTTTCCCGAATACGGTGAAAAACCTCGTCCAGTTCCATTTATTCCAGGCCCTTAGTTCAACAGCATAGATCAACGCAGAAATTAAAATACAGTCGATGCCGGTGGTCAGCAGCACGAACGGGCTGCTCCATAATTTTTTATTGATGGGAAACACCATATTCCACAAAAGGGCGGCACATATCAGCAGGGCGCCTGTGAGGCATAATTTCGCGATGGTTTCATAGTTCTTACCCTTATCCTGGATAAACTTACCGGCATAAAAACCGATCACCACGTTCACAATTGCGGGTAGTGTGCTTAATATGCCTTCGGGATCGAATGCAACGCCTTCGCCATGATAAAGGTGGTTGTCGCCAAGAAGATATTTATCGAGATAAGTGCCGGCATTGGTAAGCATTCCGTAAGGGTCCGAAGGGTCACCAAAGGCAAGCAGGAGCAGCCAATACCCGAATAATAATATAACCGAAACCGCTACCACCGCTTTCTTCGATAAAAAACGTACCAGTACCGAAGCAAAGAAATAGCAAAGTGCAATTCGCTGCAGCACTCCGAAAATGCGCGTGTTGGAAATCGGGCTCAGGCCCCACTGCCCCCCTTCGTGGGTAAAAAACGGAAACCAATACATCAGGTATCCGAGCAAAAAAATAATGAAGGTTCTTTTAATAACGCGCCCCATATAGGCCCCGTCACTTAATGCCTGCATTTTGCTCAGGCCGAAGCTCATGGCATTACCCACCGCGAAGAGAAAGGAAGGAAACACCAGGTCTGTGGGTGTGAACCCGTGCCAGGCGGCGTGATCGAGCGGCGCAAATGCGTGGGCGCCGGAGCCGGGCGTGTTAACGATGATCATAAAACAAACGGTCATTCCTCTGAATACGTCGAGAGCCAGGAAGCGCTCGCGTGCTGGCAACTTTGTCATTTATATAACTGGTTATGTGATGAGCCGGGCGGAAAGAACGACTAATATATATACTATTAAGGAAATAACAATTATAAAAATCGGCAAAGTTGTTTATACGCGTTTATCAGACGCTGTACAGGCCCGTACAGGGAAGCGTCCTCTTCTCCCTGCTGCTTTGGAACGCCAGTTCGATTATTTTAATCGTGTTATAGCCCTGCGCCGGTTTTTCATGAAGCGGTGCGCCGTTTACAATCGTCTGGTATAAGTTGCTATAGGAATAGCCGAAGTTTCCCTTTTGGGAGGGGATCTTTTTAATTACATCTTCCCCGTTCAGTTCGGTATGCAACAAGCCCTTGAATTCATCCGGTTCCACGCCCCAGTTGTTTCCTATGGGAAGTGCTCCTTCTTTCAGCAGGGCTTCCTGCGGATCATCGCCATATTTAATATAGGAGCCCAATGTACCGTGTACCATATACCGGGGTCCCATTTCCCGAACAAGCATGCTGGAATGAAGAATGGCTTTGGCCCGTTCAAAATCGAGCCAGATAATAAAATAATCATCCACTTTCGAATGCGGCCGCTGTGCGCGGATATCTGCGGTAACAAATTTTGGTTCACCGAAAAGCACAAGGGCCTGGTCGATAAGGTGCGAACCAAGATCATATAAAATGCCGCTGCCCGGCTTATCTTCTTCCCGCCACGAATGCTCTTTCGCCGCCGGCCGGTAGCGATCGAAATTGCAGGAATATTCAAGCACTTCTCCAAGCATATTTTTCGAGAGAAGATCCCGTATCGTCAAAAAGTCGCTTACATAACGGCGGTTATGATACACCGTTAATATTTTACCTGACGACTGAGCGATCCGGATAAGTTCGGCCGCTTCTTCGGTAGTGTTGGTAAAGGGCTTTTCCAATACCACATGCTTACCCGCCTTCAGCGCCTTCGCTGCATATTCGAAATGCGTATCATTCGGGGTAGTGATTACGATAAGGTCCGTATCGGGATCATTCACCAGTTCGTCGATCGTGCGCACGATTTTTACATAGGGATATTTTTCTTTTGCCTCGTTTCTGCTTCGTTCCAGTATCGTAGTGAATTCATATCCGTCGATAGTAGTAATAAAAGGAATATGAAACACCTGCGCCGACATTCCATACCCTGCCACACCAACTTTTATCTTCCTGTTCATAAGCTAAATATCCGTTTTATTTACGATTGATTAATGTTTTTATTTCTTAACTTCATCATTCACCAAAAAAAAGGAGGTATTCATGCAATCAACAGTCAATTCATGGAAACATCCTGTTAGTTTCGCCTAATAAGGGATTTTTCATTAAAATAGCTGGACGCAGACGCGTCGGGCCACTCATGAGAACCGGGTGGCCTTTTTTATTTTCCACACTCAGGAAAATGTCATCTTAAAAAACTACCGGAGTCTTGACCTATAGGTATTCGGAAATTTGGAAATAATCATTTTTCTTATTTACTTTGTTTTTCAAAGTGCTTTACATGGGCAATACCGATCAGAACTTACAGGCATTACAGGACATCAGGAAAATGATGGAACGCAGCAGCCGGTTTATCAGTCTCAGTGGCTGGAGCGGCATCTCCGCAGGTATCGCCGCCCTCGCGGGGGCGTGGGTGACCCATAACCTGCTGAAAGATTATTATCTCAATGAATATGGCATGGCGAACGCCTGCCCGTCCTGCCTGAGAAATCAGTTAATCACAGTGGCGGCAATCGTATTCGCCGTTGCATTTGTCTCCGCCACGCTGTTCACTTATCTGAAAAGCCGTAAAGAAGGAGTGGCCATCTGGGGCAATGCCGCAAGAAGATTATTATGGAACACATTGCTGCCGATGGCCGTGGGTGGCGTACTGATCCTGAAACTGATAGACCTTAAAGAATACCAGCTGATCACTCCCGCTACATTATTGTTCTACGGACTGGCCCTGATCAATGGCTCCAAATACACGATGGGCGAAGTGCGGTTTCTGGGCTACGGGCAAATTCTCTCCGGCATATTTGCATTGCTCGATATGCGGCACCACCTGCTTGCCTTTGCATTCGGATTCGGCATATTGCATATTATTTACGGCATCACCATGTGGTGGAAATACGACCGGGCCAGGGCTTAATGGCGCTAAACTGAAGGAGAATGAAGAATCCGATAGAAAATCTGAATAAAATATTCGACAGCCGCATACGCCTCGGCATCATGAGTGCGCTGCTCGTCAATGAAGAAGTGAATTTCAATGAGCTGAAAGAGCTGATCGATGTCACCAACGGCAATCTCGCCAGCCATTTAAAAACACTTGAAGAGAACGGTTATATCAAGGTGCAGAAAGGTTTTGTGGGAAGAAAAACAAACACTACTTATTCCGTTACAAAAGCCGGCGAAAAAGCTTTTAAATCGCATCTCGATGCGCTGGAAAAAATGATCAGATCCATTAATTAATTTTTTTTATAGTTACACTTTGAAATACAAAGCACTTTATGAAAAAGTTTTATAGAGAAATTAAGCTGGGAATTAAAATATGGCTGCTATCGGGTTGCCTGCTTGGTCTGGTAATAACGATAGTCTGTATGACGCTTGAAAACACAACACCCTGGTGGATACTGTTCCCTGCAACATTAGTTAGTCTTTTAGGCTGCCTTCCCCTGGTCATCTTCGCAGTAACAGCAATCAGCCTGTTTAAAAGATCAAAAGCCTCTCACCCCTTCACTTCATCACAAACAACACAAACATATACAATGGAAACAGCTCATCCCGGCTATCCCGCACCGGACAACAGCGGCTCATCACAATCAAACAAAATCTTAATCAAGGGCCTGATCACAGGTGCACTCATCCTGCTGATGCTTATCCCCACTATCTTTATTACCAGCCTGGTGCAGGAAAGAGAAGGAAGGCAGTTGCAGATTTCAAAAGAAGTCAGCAGCAAATGGGCAACGGCTCAAACACTTAGCGGACCATTCCTTTATCTTCCCTATAAAACATATACAACAGACAAAGAAGGAAAAAAAGAAGAGGAACTCCGCACACTCTGGATATTGCCGGAAAATTTATCCGTAAACGGCACGGTAGATCCGCAGGTAAGACAACGCTCGATCTATAAAGTGCTTCTTTACAGAACGCTCCTGCAGGACAGCGGAAATTTTGAATTCCAGCTTCCCAAAGACATCGACCCGGCAAACGTACAGTTTACCGATGCAAGGATATGCTTAAGCATCAGCGATTTCAAAGGAATAGAAAAAAGAGTAGCGGTCCAATTCAACGGCGTCACTTATGAATTATCGCCCGGACTGCCCGGCGAAAAGGAAAACAGTAATGGCCTCTCATCATCTGTTGCATTAACAGCTGCCGATCTTGGAAAAAAAATATCTTTTTTCACCCGTCTCCAATTGAAAGGAAGCGAACAATTACATTTCCTTCCCCTGGCCGGTAACAGCGAATTCACATTGCAATCAGACATAAGCAATCCCTCCTTCGACGGAAATAATTTACCCGCCGACCGGCATATATCCAACAATGGTTTCTCTGCCAAATGGATATTCAATAAAGCCAACCTGCCGTTCGGAACCGTGCTGAAAGAATATAAACTGGATGAGAAAGCAATGGCTTTCGGATTAACGATTCTCGAGCCCGCCGACCAGTATGCGAAAACCGAACGCTGCGTGAAGTATGCCATCCTGTTTATCGGCCTTACATTCGGATTGTTTTTTATCATCGAATTAATGCAGCACAAACCGGTTCACCCTGTACAATATATCCTGATAGGGCTAGCACTGGTTATTTTTTACACATTGCTCTTGTCCGTCAGCGAATTTATTTTATTCGACTGGGCCTATGCCATTGCCGCGATCGCAACGATATCCTTAATCACCGCGTACGCCTACAGCCATTTTAAGAAATTCTCTTCAGCAGCCATTTTTGCGGGCGTGCTGTGCACCCTTTACGGATTTATTTTTATCCTGATACGTTTGGAAGATACAGCACTGCTTGTGGGAAGCATTGGATTGTTTATCGTACTCGCACTGGTAATGTTTGCCAGCAGGAAGATCAACTGGTACGGAGAGCAGGTGAAACCTGCCGTCTCCTGATAAATAGATTAATATTAATATCTTCAGGAAGTGAAGGAGAATGATCTTTTACTTCCTGAAGATATTCAGATATCCGGCAACAGAATACCAGGAATTCATTGAAAATCCATATCAATTACCTGGCAGACACCCGGTGCATAATCAACTTTTATCAATTTTGTACCAACCAATATTTTAGCAGGCATATTATCCGTACCAAAATCAGTACGGCGAACCAGCACCTTGTTTCCTAAGGCAAGACCGGAGACCACGGTACCAGGATACGCTGGAACGTTATAGGTGACCGGCCAGCCATGGTCGAGAAAATCACCGTATTGCTGCGCTAAGGCATACACCTCGTGCACCAGCCTGACTTCTTCAGGAAAATCCTTTTTGCCACTCCACATAAAGAAAGAATCAGTTCCGCGAAGAAGCATGTGCCATAACAACTCCTGGTAGCAGTCTGCACTCATTTGCTTCACAGCAGGGTCTGCACCCTTGCCTTCAAATATCGTATTCCAGTGCACAAAACTGATAACAGGAATACGCCGGGGAGTATTCTCACCCCCGTTGCTTGCGACAAGGAGCATATTGTAAAACCACCTGTAATCAATATTCTTAAAATCATACCACTTATATATATCGCTCCATGTATAAACTACAGGCATTGCCACAGTAAAGCCTGTAGCCGGGAAATTGTCATACCACTTTCTGTATTTCGCATGCTGATCTGCCTTGTACGGCTGCCAGGACTCATAATGTTCAAAATAATCATACCAGTACCGGTATCCATCATTAGGATAATCACTGTAATTCCCTACTAAAGCCCTGGGAAACTTTGATAAAACAGGTTCAGAGTACGAATAGTGCTGAAGATAAGCTCTCATCTCCCGTATTACCTTCTGAAATTTCGTAAATGTAAACCCTTCGCCAAGCTGCTTTGTGCATCTCGCGCATCTTTTAGACGCAGCAAATGCACCATTAACATCTATAGGCCCGTCAATTTCCCAATCGGTAAAAATAAAATCAACATCAATCCCTTCCTCTTTATAGCTTTTTACAAAAAGTTCAACACGCTCCCGGATCTCTTTTTTCCGAAAATCAATAGCAAACGGGCATCCCATTTTCTGTCCCTCTCCAAAACTATTGTCAAAAAAAGGGTTACCGTTTTTATCAATATGCGCTGTACGCCCGTCACCATTAAAGAAAGAAGATAACAGCGATGTGCCATCTATATTTACATGTTGGCCAAGCTTTTTTTGTGCGCGTGCTATAGATAATCCTCTCGCTAGCGAGCCTTTTATATCTTTAATATTCCATGAACAAATGATCGCTATTCCACGCTGATTCAGCAAACCCACAAGTTGCTCCGCCGCTTCCTGACCCAGCTCCCCGGGGTCAATCGCGGGCCATAAATACAATGGAAGCCGGTTACCTCTCGGATATTTGAGCGGGCGGGTGTTATCAAGAATCGTTTGTATATTATCCGGCCATTTATCACTTCTTCCTCCGCCCAGGTCCGAAAATTTCACATTTTCCGGGTGCGCAGGAAGCATCTTCGAAATTGCAAGATAAGCTCCCGACAAACCGGCTTTCCTTAAAAAATCTCTGCGATCATTCTTCATAATATAAATTTCATCCTGTTAATCAATAAATATCTTCACAGACCGCAAGGAAGATTTTCCTGTAAATTTTATTTCTGCAACCTGATGATTTCATTGGCAATTTCCTCTCTGACAGAAAGAATAGTTCCGGAATTAAAATTAACGCTCCACCAGTTCGGTGCAATTTTAGATACAAATTTAGTTGCCGCATCATTGCCGGCTAACTTCTTAAGAATTGCAAAATATTCATAATCCTGCATGCCATCTCTTATATTTTTCAGGCGTACGGAAGCTACGGGTCCTTTAACATCACATGCGGTGCCGGGATATATCAGCCACCCCTCACCATTATAAACTCTCCCCGATCCGATATAAACAGGCAGCACCCAGGGGTCTTTTACGCTCCTGGCCATCGTTGTCCAATAGAGAAGGCCGCTAATCTTATATTGCCAGTTAAGCCATGTCGGAATACGATATGAACTCAGTGGATTGTCTATATCCCAATAGGGTGGGTCATAATTTTTGACCTGATCGTAATGGGGATGATAGGTGGGTGATCGTTGCGATAATGCTGTATAAGACCAGACCTCATCTCCATGAGCAAGCTTCTCGTTGATAACACCGCGGTCTATGAACGACCAGAGCGGGCACCAAATATCTACCGAAGGGTCTATATCGGGCCAGGAAGGGTCCTGGGTATAGGGTTGCTCTACCACCAGGCGCCGTAATTGCGGAGCAGCTTCATGTATCATTGCGCCAAGAGCCACTATCGTTTCATAACTCTCCTTGGTATTAGGCTCGTCAAGCATATACAGATAGGCACGCTTGTCCCAGCCGTTATCTTTTAAATACTGGTAAAGCTCCCGGTAATAGCGGATCGCTTTTTGCCTGTTTGCCGTAGTCATATCTTCCATAGGTTCATTTGGAACGGAAAAGTCCGTTACATGTAAATCTTCGATAAACCTTTTTAACGCCTGCGTACGTTCAGGAATAATTTTTAATGAACCATCCTCATTCATCTCCGGTAAGAGACTGGCCGGAACAGGAGGGTTGATACGATTTGCAGCCATCATCCGGCAATACCGCATCTCAAGCTCCCGGTATTCGCCGGAGCCGGGTTTAACATCAAACAATCGGGTAATGCCCTCCACTCCTCCAAAAGAATTACTATGAGTCGGGCCATCCGGCAGAGTAAAGTTCCATACAGTAAGTGTAATAGGAATTGAAACCGATTTACTTAAAAGGGGTTCCTTATCCGGCCCCCATTGCAAAGGAGGATTATCAATATAGAAAGTCAGCACACCTTTATATATACCCGGTCCGGCTGTCTTTGGTATAGAAACATCTATCCATACAGGCTGATTCTGTCCTTTCCATACTGTGAAAGGGATGCCATTTACAGGCTTGCCACCACGTTCAGGAAACTTTTGCGACTCTTCCGCATAAGGATTTATTAATGGCACAAGAGGATCGGGATATAATCCCGGAGGAAGCTTTGCCCTGGGACTGGATTCTCTCACCATCACATATTCCTCTCTGTACAAAGTGGTATTTTCTTTTTCAATTCTGCCACTGTTACCAGTAAGATCAGAACATTCTGCTCTAATGACCTGAACGTTTCCTCCTACAGCTGTAACGACTACCTGGAAAGACACCACCTCGTTTTTAGCGCCTTTGATCACGACATTGGATTTTCCAAAAGGGGCTTGATTTAGCCCGATCCGCTCCATACTGTTCAATGCCGTCAGCTTAACTTCTGTTTTTTCATAAGCGCTTACATGAGGATTGCGATCAGGGGCAAAATTGTTTCCTTTCGTAAAGGAAAAACAAAAGACAGCGATCAGGCCAATCATCATAATTCCAGCCCGGTTTGCATTGCCTGTCTCTTTCAGAGATCCATTTGGAATCTTTATCATAATAAATAAGTAATGATTATTTTATTTAGTTTTCAAAGTGCTATCTCCTCAGATAAATCAATAGATTAATCATAGCCATGATTCTGAGTAAGAAGCGGATTCAACCTTATATCATTTAAAGGAAGAGGAAACAGATAGTCGTCGGAGGTATAGTTTCTTAAATATTGTGGCCGGGTAACCTGTTCCAGCAAATGCTTCCGAACTATGTCAAACCAGCGGTCGCCGACTTCAAAGCAAAGTTCCCAGCTTCTTTCCTGGATAACCTTTGCGTCAAAATCATCTTTGGACATAGTGAGTGTTGCGCGCGGGTCCTGCGCATTGACCACATTACCGTTAGCACGATCTATAACCTGGTTAATTGCATCCACTGCTGCCTGTGTCGGTCCTTCCGAAGCCATATTTTCAGCTTCTGCGAAAATCAATAATACATCGGCATACCGGATAATCGGCATGTTGATAGTGGATACAACCGCATTCCAGTTTGCCTGGGGATCGTACATAAATTTTCCTTCTCCCGGGGCCTCGCCCAGTTCGCTAAAATATTTTCCCGCAGTGTCCGTCACATTACGGGGATACAGTTGAATATATGCGTTTCTCCTTGGCTGATCGGGATAAGCCGGATATATGGAATCTCCCAGTACAAACCTGGGGTCAACCTGGAAATCTCCCCAGCCATCCATACTCGACCAGATCTGGGGGCTGGTTGTCTGCCTCAGGTTATTTGAATTGAAGCTCCACATCATCTCCGGCCCATATTTCGTATTATAACCAAATACATCAGCTACATTCGTGACCAGGGAATATACACCGGCATCCATTACCTCTTTCGCCATATCAGCTGCTTTCCGGTAATATTGTGATTCATTCAATGGATAAGTGGCCATCGTTAAATATACCTTTGCCAATAAGCCTTTTGCAGCGTCTCTTGTTGGCCTGCCCTGTTCAGCAGTTGGCCATGAAGGTGGCAACGAAGCTATCGCGGCGGTATAGTCGCTTATAATCAGATCATAAACGCTGTCAATGGATGCACGGGCGATTTCAGCAGTGGCAGGGTCCCCGGTTTTTTCAGTGATCAACGGCACTCCTCCGAACATTCTGACAAGCATAAAATAATTAAACGCTCTGACAAATTTGGCTTGTCCCATCAATTGATTTACCTGGTCTGTGGATACTCCTTTTAATTTTCCTGATTCCATAGCTCCTATGGCAGCATTCAGATTCATAATGGATTTATAAGTCCAGTTCCATTGTGTTGTTGCAAAATCCGCTGGTATGCTTAAGTCGCCACCGGCAAACTGATCATCATTGATGAAAACCTGCCAGCCGTATGACCACCCGGTCCAGGAAGACCATAATATGGATAGCGATGCGGTAATTGCTGATAATACCTGGTCGGAGGTATTGTAATAATTAACAGGGCCGACGAAACTACTTGGATTTTCTTCCAGCGATTTAGAGCAACCTGAAAAAAGAAGAGTCGCAGTAATCAGAAGGAGCCCGGATCTCTTCGCAATACTTTTATATTTTTTCATGACTGTTACGCATTAAGTTTAAAAAGTGAGATTTAAGCCCAAACTATAAGTTCTCTGTGGCGGATAATTACCATAATCCGAGCCCAGCGAGGCATCATTGGCAGTAAATGAACTTACTTCCGGGTCATAACCGGAATACTTCGTAAGAGTGATCAGGTTTGTACCGCTGACAAATACCGATAAATTACTAAACTTCAGCTTTTTGATTATGCTTTGAGGAAAATTGTAAGTGAGCGTGATATTTTTCAATCGGGCATAAGAGCCATTTTCCAGCCATTGCGAGTTTTGATTTGCAGCTACGGCAGGAAAAACTACGGTGTTAGGACCAAGATCCGCACTAAGAGAATCTCTCACTGAAGCCAGCATAATGGGCGGAATATCTGAATTCTGGTTTTGAGGTGACCATCGGTTTAAAAGCTTTACACTGGTACCGCCTTGCACCAATTTAATATCTTCAACATTAAAAATATTATTCCCCACTCTCCCCTCGATGAGAAAAGAAAGTTCAAAATTCTTATATGAAATTTCATTGCTCCAGCCAAAAACATACCTGGGCATGGCATTACCCATTACAGTTGTATCATTTATATCAATCCTTTTGTCACCGTTTTTATCAAAGTAATGAGGATCACCGGGCAATTGGCCGTATTGCGCAGCCTCCTGGGCCTCACCAGTCTTCCAAAGCCCTTTGAAAATCCATCCATACATTTGTCCATAAGGCTGCCCGGGCACCAGCCACATAAACGGATCATTTACCTGGTACCCCTCGCCACCCGATGCATAACCCAGCTTGGAAGTTTGCCCCAGACTGATCACCTTCGTCCGGTTAAACGATATATTAAAACCCGTGTGCCATCTGAAGTTGCCAACTATAGGATCTACTCCGATTGACAGTTCAAGACCCTTATTACCCATAGAGCCGACGTTACTAATAATGCTGGTTATCCCAACATACCCGGGCAGGCTCCGGCTCAGGAGCAGGTTAGTGGTAACCTTCTTATAATAATCCGCCGTAAAAGTCAGCCTGTTATTAAATAATCCAAGGTCTATTCCACCGTCATACTGTTCGGTGCTCTCCCATTTAAGACCCGGATTGGCAAGACGTCCAATACCAAAGCCAATCAACATTCCATCACCGCCATTATAAGGATAATTTAATCCTGAACCCAGACTGGCTAAGGTCTGGTATGGCGATATGGCCTGGTTACCGGTAATACCCCAGGTTCCACGGATCTTCAAATTAGAGATAACGCCAATATTTTTAATGAACCGCTCCTCTGATGCTCTCCAGGCAACAGCTATGGATGGGAAATTACCCCATTTATTATTTGCTCCAAAAACGGAAGACCCATCCGTGCGATAAGAAGCCGTCAGGAAATATTTACCTTCAAAACTATAATTGACCCTTCCCAGATAGGAGAGCAATACTCTTTTAGAACGGGATGAAGTGGTTGTCACCTTCGATGCGCCACCCAGATCATCTATGTTCGTTTGCTGCACTAAAAAATTCTGGGCAGTAATTGCAGAACTATAGCTATTCCAATAGTTTTGCTCCTGCACTAACGTCAATGTTAATTTGTGATCGCCTTTATTACGTCCATTAAAAGCCTTGTTATAGGTTAAAATATTGGAGTTCTGATAATATGTGCTTTTACTGTTGCTAACGATACCCATGCCATTGCTGGCATTCCCGCTCCAGGTATCAAGATCATAATATGTGGAATTATTACTATTAGATAAAACTATTCCTCCAAGGACTTTTAATGTCAGGCCCTCTAACAGGTTGAACTGTAAAAAAGCATTAATGTTATTATTAATGATCCCGTTGTCAATGTTTGTACCGAGAGCGCTTGCCATTGGGTTTACCATAATGGGATTACCATATTTTGGATTTGGCTTTGTAAAATTCCCGGCTGAATCGTAAACTGGTAAAGTGGGAGCAAAAAGCAGTGCATCTTTTATCGCGCTTCCCTCCTGGGCGGCTTGTACCGTGCCTCTCGTTTCTTCTTTCGTTCCATTCCAGTTTAATCCAAAACTGGCCCAGCTTGTGAGTTTCGCATCCACCTTTGCCCTCAATGAATATCGTTTATACCCGGTATTAATCAGAATGCCCTGCTGATCCAGGTAACCAGCCGAAATAAAATAATTAAGGTTATCGGTTCCGCCACTGACAGCCAACTGGTGGTTTTGCGTGATCGCTGCGCGATAAATAAGATCCTGCCAGTCTGTTCCTCCGTATCGCTTCAGGCTGTCTATCTGGGCGTCCGAAAAAATCGGGACAGGAGTGACCCCCAGGTTATCCGCAGCCAAACGCTGGGCATTTACATTGTTAGCAAAATCAACAGCACTCATCAAAGGCATTTTCTTTGCAAGCCTTCCATCGGTGATAGTATACGCATAATTAATCCTGGGCTTTCCTTTTTGCCCGGTCTTGGTAGTAATTAAAATAACTCCATTAGCTCCCCTGGAGCCATATATGGCAGTGGCAGAGGCATCCTTCAATACCTCGATAGAAGCGATATCGTTGGGGTTTAAAGAATTCAGGTCCCCTCCTTCCAGTCCATCCACTACAATAAGCGCACTGTTACCTCCATTAATGGAATTCATACCCCTGATACGCACTATTGTATTTCCACCCGGGGCAGCGTCCGTATTCCAAACCATTACACCGGCAGCACGCCCCTGTAGGGCCTGGTCAACCCGTTGAGTGGAAAGATGCGTAAGGTCCTTACCTGCAACACTGCTTATAGATCCGGTTAAGTCAGATTTTTTTTGTTGTCCATATCCAACCACTACTACATCGGACAGCCCGACATCGGCAGGTTGCAGTGCTATATTGATTGCAGTCCTGCCATTTACCGGTATTTCTACATTGTCGTAGCCCACCGAAGAAATTATCAGTACAGCATTGTCGGGAACAGTGATTGAATAGCTGCCATAGACATCCGTACTCGTTCCAATACTGGTCCCTTTCACCTGTATCGTTACTCCTTCCAATGCCCGGCCGGTTGACAGATCTGTTATTTTTCCTTTAAGATGAATATCCCTGATGATCTCACCTTCTTTTTTGATCACTACAAGGTTATTATCCATCACACTGAATGTGAGGCCCGTGTTTTCAAATAGTTTCTTTAAAAGGTCCGCGACTGCAATATCCCTGGCATAGAGAGTTACCGTTTTTTTCTCTGTCAAAATAAGATTGCTGTAAACAAAATGGAAACTCGATTTTCTTTCTACTTCTTTCAGCGCTTTATCCAGGCGGACATTTTCCAAATCAACACTTATTTTCTCCTGGGAATAGCCTTCAGCAGAGACCTGCAATACAATTGCGAAAATAAAGAATATGGTAAGCCTCATGATTAAAAATAATTTGTACCGGCGCCTGAAATGCGG
>JBGAJL010000131.1:0-10240 GCA_044224935.1 Flavitalea sp. | reverse complement strand
ACTTGTTCATCCCGATATTCATTTTTCTTATCCCGTTATTCCAAAGAAACCGGGCGACAAGCCCGTCAGCACCGATTTTATTTCAGAATGGAGAGAATTCATCTCCACTTATTCTTATGGTAATGTGTATGACTGGTTGCAGTTTATAGGGGCCGAAAACAAACAGGGCAACATCACTGCCAGCGAATGCAATGATATTATCCGGAAGCTGAACCTCAAAAGTTTCGAGAGCGGGTATAAAGTGCTGGTGCTATGGATGCCCGAATATTTAGGATCGGAAGGAAATAAGTTATTGAAATTAATAGAGGAGCCCCCGGCAAATACCTTATTTATCCTGGTAACGGAAAATGAGAATCTGATTTTGCAGACGATCCTTTCCAGAACCCAGCTGGTGCGTGTGCCTTTTCTCGATACGGAAGCTATTCAGTCTGCGTTGGTGGAGCGCGCCCGATTACCTGCCGACCAGGCGCGGCAGATTGCCCTGATATCCGGAGGAAATTTCAGGGAGTCGATGCAATTGGTTCAGCATGCAGGTGAAGACTGGCTGTCGCTGTTGCGGGAGTGGCTCAATGCTATTATGAAGTCGGGGCCCATTGCGCAGGTGAAATGGGTTGAAGAGATAAGCAGGCAGGGGCGCGAAAAGCAGAAGCAGTTCCTCAAATATTTCAACCAGTTGCTGGAGCAGGCGATACGGATGCAGGTGATGGAGGGAGTTGATTTCTCATTGCCTGATAACGAAAAAGATTTTGCGTCGCGTTTGAATAACATAACGGGGATCGCGCAGCAGCAGGCCATAGTGGAAGAACTCGATAAAGCCGCCTACTATATTGAAAGGAATGCCAATGCCAAAATGCTCTTTCACGCCCTCACTATCAAACTGTACCACATCATTACCGATAAATCCTTAATTTTGATCACCTGACATGCACCTAACGGTTTAGTTTTCTGCATGTTAAGGGGAACCATCTAAATAGAAAAATACAATGGGTTGTAGTTCGTGTGGCACCGGGGGAGCTAAAGCGCCGGGGTGTAAGAGTAATGGGGGGTGCAGCAGTGGCGGTTGTAACCGTATGAATGTTTACGATTGGCTTACCAATCTTCCTATCAGTGATGTGGAAAGCAGCTGCCGGGTTATTGAAGTGAGTTTCAATAATGGCAGCCGTAAGGATTATTATAGAAATAATACCGTGCAGGTATTTGATAAAGGAGACATGGTTTCTGTTGAGGGCGTAAGCGGTTTCGACGTTGGTATGGTGAATCTTACAGGCGAGGTTGTCCGGTTGCAGTTAAAAAAGAAGGGAATCAATGAAAGTGACCCTGAAATGCGCAAGGTTCTGCGCAGGTCGGTGGAGCGTGACATTGATATCATGAATCAGAATAAGGCCCGCGAGCGCGAGGCCGTGATCAGGGCGCGGGCGATAGCCAAGCAACTGAATCTTAACATGAAGATCAGCGAGGTGGAATTCCAGGCCGATGGCAGAAAGGCCACGTTCTTCTATATTGCCGACGACCGCGTGGATTTCAGGGAACTGATCAAGATCTATGCAAAGGAGTTCAAGGTGAAGGTGGAAATGCGGCAGATCGGCGCCCGGCAGGAGGCCGGCAAGGTGGGCGGCATTGGCAGTTGCGGAAGGGAGCTCTGCTGCAGCACCTGGCTCACCGATTTTAAATCGGTAAACACGACGGCGGCAAGATACCAGAATCTATCGATCAACCAGAGCAAGCTGAGCGGGCAGTGCGGCCGGTTAAAATGTTGCCTGAATTACGAGCTGGACACCTATCTCGATGCGCTGCAGCATTTTCCCGATAATGCCGATTCATTGCAGGTGGCGAAGGGAACGGCTTTTCTAATCAAGAAAGATATTTTCCGGAACCTGATGTGGTACACGCTGCCGGACAGTTCGAAGCAATATCCGCTTACGATCGAGCGGGTGCGGAAAATCAAATTCGAAAACAGCAGGAATATTATTCCCCAGGAACTCGAGGCCGTAGAAGTGACGAGCAACAAGCCGAAAGAGGTAGAGCACGAATTTGTGGATGTGGTAGGGCAGATCAGTTTGCGGAGCCTGGAAAAATCGGAGAAAAAGAAAAGGCAGGGGGGCAACGCACCGCAACAGCAGCAGAGAAGAAATCCCAATAATAATACTAACGGTCAGGGTCAGCGGCCGCCGCAAAATAAACCACAGCAGCGACCGCCCGGAAATGAAGAGAGGCCGAATAATACTATTAACCGGCCACCGCGCCCGAAGAAATAGGATGAAATGGGTAATAATTGTTATTAGAAAAGCTGACTTATATTAATACATCAGAAATTAAACACTAAAGCCATTGCCTTTTGCCGGTTGAGGTTTTGAAGATCAAAATCTATTCTTTTGAATTTGAATTGCGATGTTGTCGTTTTGGTATTGTAAGCTTCTACTGCTTTCTTTATTGATTTAGTCCCAACCAAACGTGTTACTATGTTAGTTACAGCAAAACCAATGGTCGCATACAGAAACCCTCTTCCTTTACTGGGTTTATCAAGATTTCCCTGCGCAACGCTTTTGGCGCCAAGATTGGATGCGGCAAATCCTATAAAGCTGACGATAGTAGCAATCGACGTGGTTAATTTAAGGGTCTGGTGATTGCGATAAGCATTCAAATATTTTAAGGCATTTGTATCCGTTAAAAGGTAGGGCCTGATATACTGTCCGAAATAACCTATTTTTCTTGGTTCCTTATCGTCATCTAACATAAAATAATAAGCGCGATCGAAAGTAGAAGCTCCTGTTCCCATGTTATAAAAAGTGTAATTTTTAGGAATAAGTTCTATTTTCTGGGCGTATAATGAATTATTTGATGTGATAAAGCAAGCAAGTAGGGCGAGCGCTTTTAATAAAGACTTCATAGTTTGTGGGGTTGTTATTATATGTTTCAAGATATATTAACTTAATCGGAAAACAATCGGTTTTTTATACGATTTGACTTTGATGTCTTTGTTTGTAACAGGAATCCATTCGAGGCTCTTGCGTATCACATCTTCGGCAGCCGGGCGTAATAATTCCGGCCCACTTATTGGAACTGCTCATCAAAAAAGATCACGTTCAGGCAGGCTGCTAAAGATCAACAACTGATTATAACGACATATTCGTAAGCCGTATCGCTATTATCAACGGCACTACCATTATCAAGACAATCAACAAAATATTCTTTATCGTAAAAGGCTTCTTTCCCTCATACTTCGCAAGTATTGCCTTAGATTTCCTGCGATAGTAAAAATAAACTAAAAATAAAAACAGGATTCCAAAAGGAAACATTAGATATTTTCGTTGACCGTAGCTTAGATCATTTCCCCATCCCAACGGATTAGACTGATAAAAAAAACGAAACACGGAATAAACAAGCCCAATATGTATAATTAATGTAACCATTACTGCTCCCGATGGGAGAGACACTGAATCATATTTGTCCCTCCATTGATGAAATTTATAAAAAAACCAAAAAATGAAGTTATACATAGCTAATCGAATAAATTTTCTGTGATGGATTTGCCGGTTACTCCGGTGGTAATTAGGTCAGCCGTAAACCAAACTAAGCCAATGCTCCAACCGACAGGGCCCGCTCCAAGTAAAAATGTTTGGGCTCCCCCAATAATCAAATCGGCTGTATGATGATTTTTCCAGCCGCTATTATAGCCATCGATGACTGTCATGACATCCCTCCTAGCCCTAATACTTTCCCCG
Source organism: Flavitalea sp. (assembly GCA_044224935.1). Taxonomy (GTDB): domain Bacteria; phylum Bacteroidota; class Bacteroidia; order Chitinophagales; family Chitinophagaceae; genus Flavitalea. The sequence continues at coordinate 6,518 of JBGAJL010000131.1, read as the reverse complement.
TTCTCGAACTGATTTTGGCAATCCTCGCAATATCATCGGCATAGTTCGCGCTTTTTTTAGTCAACGTGGTTAGTAATAAAATCATTGAATATGCGGCTAAATATTCAACTGCAATCCGGCCGGCACACCAAGTTCCTTCCTCAACTTCATGTATTCCGACAAACTCAGCGGTCCGTATGTCTTATCCTTAGTTATTATCCACAGATTGTACATGTTTGATAGCAGCTTCTTATAGGAAGAGTCACTTTCAATTTTTTCTTCAGCCATCCGGCCGCTAACAGCCAATTCCTCTGATCCATTTTTACTAAGTTCCGGAGTTCTAAGCCTGATAGAAAAGGATAAGAAGTTTTTTATCTTTTCATAATCCGGCTTCTGAAGAACAAGTATGAAAGCAGAGTTATATTCGTATTGAATTACATTTGGTTCAATTTTTGGCCTTAAGGTATCATTTGGAAACAGCTCTCTATAAGTGCTACCTCGGTCGACATATCGATATCCGCAGCTTAAATCGGTTGAAATAACACCTTGCTGGCATCTTAGTAATGCAATACTTAGAATTAAAAGGTATACAGGCTTTATATAATTTCGCATAATCAACTTTTACATTTTTTCAGAGGGATATGTGAACTTGGGAAGGGGAGAGTATTGTGGTATTTGTTGAGTGCCATTAAAGTATATATCATATGGTGTACCCGAACCAGCATACCACGATCCGATAATTGTTTCAATATTACGAATGAAATGAGAAGACCATGGCTTCATGTCAAAATCATAAGTATTAGGATTCGCATGGACTGTATTTCCCTCAAGAATCAATTCAATGGTCCCGTATACTAACCCTTCACTCCAAACTCCATTTGTTAATAAATTCCAATATAAAGGCTTACCAGGTTCTACATTTTTAAAACTCTCGACAGACAAATCCCCCAAATGTATTTTTGTAAAGTCCACTGTCAGAGGACTTCCATCTCCATTTCGGTAATGTTCATTAGCGTCCGAAAATGACAGCTTCCCATCTTTAACAGCGGGTGGATCGGGGTTATAATAATCGCCTGTTTGCGTGTTTGCTCCTACTATTTCATTCAGCATCCAGGTATTGTTGTACAATTGTGTATCCCATCCACCCCATTCATTTCTTGTTACACTTCCACCGTCACCATTAGCCATTGCTACCTGAAGACCATATATAAATTGCTCGTATTCGCCCATGTGGTAAATGGACTCTCGCTTGTAAGGATTCTGGAGCCAGCCCCCGCCACTGCTACCTCCGCCATACCCTTCCTGAGCTTTCGAGTCTTCCGTATAATTAAGCTTGTCCGGCTTCAAGCCCGTCACATCATTCCAAAGAACCGGGTTGTTGCCGCCGAACACATACGGTGAGCTCATCGCAAGCTTCTCTCCCAGTGCATCCAACTGGTGAAACCGGCCGATCTGCGGATCATATGTCCGGTAAGGCGTCTCATACATCTCCCAGCCGCTGCCATCGGAAAACTCTTTACTCTGCAGTTCACTGCCTCCGTTGAACAGGTTCCGGTTCTGCGCATAGGACGGGTTCAGCGCCTTGCTGCTCAGCCCCGCTATCGCCAAGCCGAACGGGTAGTAATGCGTCTCCTCTCTCAAAGAACCTAATTCATGCGTCAGCATAAAATTATCGAAATACACCGATTCATTGCTCTCGTTGCTGAAATACACATACACATAACCGTTTCTCTGCGCCGTCAGCGCATTGGCCAGCATTTTACTGATCGTGCCCTTTGTATTCACCAAATAAGGAACCGGAAACACTTTGCTCGCCGAAGTGTCCGGACGGAACTGCTCATCGAAAAAGATCACGTTCAGGTAGGCCTTGGGCGCGTTGTTCGTTCCGCTGGTGCTGTTGGGCGTGTTCAGCAGATTTGTTAATGGCACATTACCCGATAAGGAAGAAACAATGGTCGATGCACCGTTTTTTATCACCCCCGATACCTGGCCACTCGCGCCAAGGGCCGTTGCCAGGTTAGCCACCAGGCTGCTGATGCCGCTGGCTCCCGAATTGTTGGCATTCGCTGTACTGTAATAGAAATCCACCTGGGTGTGTATCCGGTCGCCACTCATCACCTTGAGCAGCTTGGCCGCCCCGATGGCCCCCGTGCTCTTCTTCACCAGCATCGCATAGGAACCGTTGCCGGCGCCGAAGTTGCCCGTCGTCGAGGTCCGCACACCGGCTATGTTAATGCTGCTGCCCGTTTTATTTTCCCAGATCCTGTCCTGCATGATCTGATCCTGGCTGCCGGTGGCGCCCTCGAAAGATAAAGGCCAATAGGCAACCGTATCTTTCTGATCGGTCAGCACCAGGCGCACATTATTAAGATGATCCCTCAGGAAATAATCATAGTTGTATTTGGTCGCTTCGCCCTGCGTTTCCGACGTGTCATACCGCGCCCGGCCGGCTTCATGCACAAACGATTCCAGTGTATCATTCTTATATACATAATTCTGGATATACTGCCAGGTAGTGGTTTTAACTGGGCTCACTGTGCTGTCTACCACCACTTTTTTTAATCTTGTTCCCAAATTATCGTATGTGTAAGTGATTTTCCCTTTGCCGGAAAATCGTATTTCATACGGAAGGTTCAGGTGATTGTACAAAATGGAAGAGATCCCTTTGTTCTTGTCACTGGTAATATTTCCATTGACATCATAAGTGTAATCGTCGTCAACATTTGTTCCGTCTTTAAAATCGCCGAGCTTAATACTGTCCGTGACATAATCTTTCACCTTCAATAACCTGTTGGAGCCGGAGGCATAGGTATAAATCAGGCTGTCTATTAATTGCGAAGAGCTGATCTTCCAACCCAGCTGATTCATGCCCAGTATATTGCCATTTAAATCGTATTTTAAATTAAATACGGAAAAATCCATTCCCGAGAACTTGTTAAAAGATCCTCCCGTGTACTCCCAGTAGTTGGCCATTTTTAAGCGCCTGACCGAATCATATGAGTAAGTGAATGACTTCGCACTCCCAGTACCCATGCTTTTCCACGTTGTTGCGGCAATGTTGCCATTGAAAAACCGATCCGGATAGGTTCCCGTAATAATATTCTGATCGTTGTCGTAGGCCAGCTCATAGCCGAATTTGTTGGTGGAATCACCCTTAATATATTTCCGGTTCATGCCTATATTCCATCCACGTATATTGTACTCAAAATTCTGATTCTCTATATTACTACCTAAAGTTCTTCGTTTCAGGTTACCTGCTTCATCATACGTGTTGCTGATTAATACCTTGTCCGCGCCGCCGCTGCTGATTTTTTTTGTCACCGTGGTCAGCCTGCCCGCATGATCGTAAGCATATTTTGTCAGTTCAACGGTGAATTTTGGAACAGGAGTACTTTTGGAAGACCGATGGAGTTTTCTAAGCAATTTACCTTCAAAATCATACTGCATGGTCTAAATATTATATCCACCTGTACCCCCGGAAAGATTACCGATCCTTGTTTGAATCAATTGTCCTTTAACGTCATAAAAATTAGCTGAATACAGGTAAGTGGAAGTTCCAAACACCCTGACCTTGGTTCCTGTCAGTTTTCCGGTCACGCGAGAATAATCAACGGCTATTTGCTGAGCATAATCCGGAGCAGTGTTATAACTCGTAATAAAATAGGCAGACCAGATATCACCGGTATATAGCGTAGCTCCGATTCCGGGCTGCGTATTCACCCATGAATAGTTGTCATAATAATTCTCCTGCATGAGATCTGCGCTGGATACAGTTGGATAGTTAATATTATTACTGCAGCTATCCTGGTTCCTGGCTCTTGTGAAATTATTTGGCGAAAGATAATTTCGCACAGGTCTGTTCAGCGCATCATATTTATTAATCAGCCAATACCCCTGTATCTGCAAAGAGCTGTCCCGGCTCATCACCAACCTGTCGCGATTGTCATACACCAGTTCTTGCTTTCCTTTTCCGGGCGCTTTCTTACTAATTACCCTGTTTCTACCATCATATTCAAATCGAAAACACTGTTCCGCTAAAACATTCGTACTTAATGTTTCTCCAACAGTGAACGTCAGCGATTTTACGGCCTCCGGCTGCATGATGCATCGTAAATTACCTCTTTCATCGTAAACATAATACGTGCACAGCCAGCCTGAATGGCTGCGCCCGACACCCTGGTCAGGCAAAGATGTATTTTGCACCTTTTTAAGGAGGATTTTGTTTTGATTATCCATGATAATCTCCGACTGCATGCCATGCTCATCCACCATCAGCTCCTTATGTAAATAGTTTGTACCGTAAGCGCCATCGTTCACATAAGCAGCGAAATAGCCATTTCCGCCTTCAACAACTTTCCATTTGATCACTCCATCATTGGCATTGCCGGAGTAATATTTGATCTTTACCGAACGACGTGCCCCTTCCGTGGGCTGGGAAGATGTGCCCACCCAGGAATTGCCGGGACTGAATTCTTCCTGCACGCGGTTCATTGGAGAAGACTCGTATTTTGTCATCCCATAGAACCATGTCTGATTTTGTCCCAGGAAATAAGAGCTGTCAAACGTTTTCTGTTCTGCAAAAGGATTGATCTTAAATGCACCGTCATTCGTTGGGCTTGTATAAGGGAGAAAATGCCAGGGAGACCTGCCCAGGCTGTCATAAATCGTAGCCGATACCATATCCTTTTGCAAAGGGCTTGCTTTTTTGCTCACCACCTCCAGGGTTCTGAAAAATCCATCCCTGTATTCGGTGGTCAACATGACTTCTGCCGGATTCGTATTGCCTGTAACAGATGTTGGGGTTGTCAGCGGCCGTTTTGCACTCCATACCTGCATGCTGTTAACCGTGGTGACATTTACATAAGGTTTGGGTAAAATCTGTGAATACATCGAATTACTCGCTACAACAAAAACCAATAATAAGGCAAGGATGGCAATAGATTTTCGACTTTTGATAAGGCTAGCTATGCGTTTCATTGATGTAGGTTTCGGGTTGGTTAATTAGCTTTTGTGTCTCATCGAAATTGATTTGTAAAAACTGTTCTAATACTTCGTGTGGTGCATCATTATCCAATACACCGTAAAGTGTCCCCTCTGCGCTGATCAGGTAATATTGCCCGGGCTTACCGTCCATATCGAAATGAGCATTGTTGGAAGCACTGGTCAACCATTGAAAGAGAGGATGCTGATACTTTTCAGCATTTTTACGAACCTGCGAAGATTGAGCAACGATTACATTAGATTTTAAAAGCCTTTTTGCCGCAGAAACTGCCGTCTTGCCTGTCTGCCTGAATTCATCGATTACCGGAACAATAATGATCTGCAAATCGCTAACCGCATTTTGAAGTGAATCCAAATATTTGAATTCAGCGACACCTGCTTTGGGCGCCTTAATTGAAACGACTAGAATTCTTTTACCCTCAAAGTTTGACATCGATATATTTTGGTCATCTATAGATGTAAACTGTATTTTATAGATATCCAATGGCGGCAGGGCAGACACAATGAAGTGTAATAAAATTATTAATTTCATAAATTATTCTGGGATTGGTTTAGTATATTTCCTGATAGTGATATTAAATATTGATGCGTGATATTAAATATTGATGCTGTTATCAATATGTTGGTGGCCGTCCAACTGTCACCGTAATAAGCATAATTGGAATCCAAATAATACATGTACCGTTCTGCCACTTCAAACGAAACATTGTAAGTACCTATAGGAATCGAGCCAATCGAATAGCTCGACACATTTGAAACTAAATCAAAAGAATAGGAATGAGATCCCGAAGTAAAGGTTATAATTCCCTCAGGAAATGTCACATTAGTACTGGTTAACCGTATAGAAGATGTAGGAACCGGGCAACTTGTCGTATTCGTATCTAATACGATCCATCGTGTCGTTCCATAAGTTGAGCTGCAAGCATTGGTATCAATCTGTTCCCGTTCCCGTATACCCGTATTCTGGTTATTGGAATTTTTTTGGCAACGAGGCGCGGTGGCTGTATTCTTCCATTGAGCAGGCGGCACGCAACGATAGCTGATGCCATCATTTAGCCATCGCGTCTGATTATAGGTAGGCGATGAAGGGGTATTATCTTTATACTCTATCTCTCCGATATTGCTGATAGACGATGCGTTCGAGGGACAGGTTCTGCACCTGTAATTTCCCGTGGGTTGCCAAAGCTGATATGCATAAGCCATTTGTTTGAGAATATTCCTATTCTCATCTTTAACTTGTGTCATTCTACCCAATCCATCATACGTATATACGAATGTTTTCCCCGTTTCATCGTTCTCACTGGTTTTGCCGGAAAACTTATCATAAGTATATGTTTTAATCTGTGCATCTACAGGATAAACCCGTACTTCGTCTATAGCAGTTCCTTCGCTCAGAATCATATTATTTGTGTATGCTTTAGACATATAGAGCCAATTGGTGCCGTCAAAATACCGGTAGTCCACTTTATAAGTTCTTCCCGAAGGCGCTGTAAACGGAACCGTATAATCTCCATTGTAACAATTTGAACCCGCAAAAG
>JBGAJL010000130.1:0-10350 GCA_044224935.1 Flavitalea sp. | reverse complement strand
ATTCCGGTACTGAGAAACATAATTGGCTGGGTCAACTACTACGTATTCAATCGCATCTTTCGTGTGAATATTAAAGTATACCACCCGCAGATCCAGCCCTTTTCCTATAAACCACTGTGCACCGCCTTCGATGTTTACCGATTTTTCGGGATTCAGATTTTTATTGCCGCTGAATGCATCGAACAACTGGTATAAAGTGGGCGCTTTGAATGCAGAATAGAGGTTGGTAAATAATTTTATTTTTTTGTTGATTAGCAGGGATGGATTGATCGTATAAGTAAAATTATTTCCATACAGGGAATGATTGTTCCATCGTCCTCCCAACTCAACATTGAATGTTTTAAAAGGTTTTATCACAAGCGATGCATAAGGACTTATCTGCGACATTTTCGCCAGCGAATCCTCCAAAGAGCTTTCATAAGGTCCGAATGGAGAAACGGAGATCAGCTCATTCGACATGGCATTGTGCCGGTAGTCGATACCTGCAATGAACTCTGCTTTTTCCCATTTCTCACTTCCATATAATTCCAGGAAATGCGTTTTGCCTTCATAATCGTTCTTTAAATAATTCGGTGCATTGAAAACCGAATCATCCAGATAACGCCTTTTAATATCGTTATAGCGATAATTGAATTTTATCTCACCATTGTTTAATTTATAAGACAACCCGGCGCCGCCCTGGAAGTTATCGGTATTTATAGTGTAATCTTTTTCGTCTTTAAATGCACCCCCGTCTATGTCCGTTTTATAAGTGCTGTAGAGCCCGAATACATTTGCTTTTAACCGGTTCGTTAATGCCACCTGCCATGAGCCCGTGAGATTGTGTTCCTTAAATCCGTCTTTGTCGAAATTTCCTCTTCCGGTCGAATCGTATGCGGCAGAAAATCCTTTCGACCCGGTGTATCCATACTGCAGGGATAAAACAGATTTTTCTGAATTCTGCTGCAGCCCGATATTGGCTTTTACTGTTCCATAGCTTCCATAGGAACCATCCAGGTTGCCGTGAACACCTTTCTCTTTGCTCTTTCTGGTAATGATATTGATCACGCCCGACACCGCATCAGAGCCATATAAAGTGGATTGCCCGCCTTTCAGTATTTCAATTCTTTCCACCTGGTCGACGGAAAAGAAATTCAGGTCGTAATAATTAGTGTTGACAGAAGGATCGCTGACCGGAATGCCGTCGATCAATATCAATACATTCCCGGCTGAGGATCCACGAATACTCGCCGTTTGGTTAGATCCTAAGTTCCCTTGCGAACCGACGACGGTTGTCCCCGTGGCATTGTTCAGTATTTCGCTTACTGTTTTTCCCCCGCTTTTCAGCAGTTGTTCATGAGTGATCACGGTCAGCACTTTGCCCGTCTCAGATTGTTTTTTCGGGTATTTGTTAGAGGTGATGACCACTTCGTCCAGCGAAGTGATTTTCGATTCCTGGGCAAAGGAAGCCGCCGGTAAAAGTAACAGTGTGAAAAGAAGAATTTTGTTGCTCATAGTTTTTTTAGTTTGATAACTATGAACCTCCGGAATTGAAATTGGCAATGAAATGTCCCTGCAGCAGACAGCTTTCATCCTGGCTTTTTTTCCCGAAAGCTCGTTGATGTTTGCCATTGGCAGGTCTTCTGGCTCGTGCCCATCCGGACGACCTTCCCGTTTCGCCTGAGGCGGAACAGTGGTTAATTTTTCCGGTGTTGATTTAGCACTTACAGCTACGGGAATAGCACCGGTCTTTCACCGGTTTCCCTTTTAATGTTTTTGTTTGTACAAAACAACCAATAACGGCAGCAAATGTATAGGAATAATTTATTTTTTTAAAGTATTATTCGCTTACCAGCTAATGCGGACTGAAATGCCTGCAGAATAATTCCGGCCCGGTGCCGCGTTGAAATACCTGCCTCCCACGGCATTAATGTCGTTGCCAAGGCTGTATTTTATATTGAAAATATTATCCGCAGCGGCGAACAGGTCACCGGAAATATTCTTGCTGATTATTTTCCGGTAACCGATTCTTGCCCCGAGCAGATTATAGGAACCTGCCATGGCGGTGTTTGCATCGTTCAGCGCAACGGGATCGCTGTAATAATAAGTGATGTTTGCATAGGCACCGGCCTTTAAAATACAATCAACACCCGCTGCCACATAATTCCTGGGAACGCTTGGCAGGCGTTTCCCCGAATAATCCGCTGTATCGGCGGCAATTTTTTCAAAATGTTTATAATGAAAATCGCTGAATGAATGGCTCACCCATATTTTTAAATTATCAAAAAGGGGATCGCTTTTATCCGTGATGCGGTATGACAAAAAAGATTCGACGCCATGCTGGTCGGTGCTGCCCGAGTTTACGAAAAAATCACCGCCGGTAATATCCCGCCGCTGCGCGAGCGTGTTCAGCAGCCCGAAATAAAATGCATTGATATCAAAGTATAATTTTCCTCCCAACACATTTCCCCTGGCGCCGGCCTCATAGTTCCACCCTTTTTCGGCCTGCAGTCCGGCGCTGATCACCCCGGTGGAAGGTAATATTTCAGCGCTGGTAGGGGGTGAGAACCCGCGCGAAATGCTCCCGTAAACAGAAATTAACGGAGTTATTTTTTTTAATATGGCGATCCTGGGCGCCACTTCATTGTTGTATGTTTTTTTCTGGTCAGAAACAGGAACCGATAACCGGGTGATCTGTACATGTAATAAATTCAGGCTGGCGCCACCGGTAATTATCCATCCTTTTTTTAATTCCAGGGTGCCCTGCAGAAAGCCGAACTCCGAATTGTTGGTGATTTCGTTGTCGGACTGTAATGTGTCGGGATTGCCCTGCCTGTTTCCATATACCCGCGAAGCGCTGAATTGCTGCTGCAATTCAAACCCGCCGACCACGGTGATTTTCGACTGGTTAATATTGCCGGAATATTGCAGTACGTTCCTGCTTCCATAGTGCGGCTCCGTTCGGCGCTCATAGTTTCTCGTAGTAGGATTTTCAAGCTTTGAATAAGCGCCATACAGGGTGCTGATGCTTTGCCAGTGCTGGTTCCAGTTATTGCTGTAGCTGAATCCGGCGATATACAGTTTTTGGGTAATGGCTGCCTGGGCTTCTTCTGCACCGGGTGTTGTCCCTACCCGGGGCCGTGCCGCTTTCGGATTAGCGTCATATTCTGCCTGTGTCAGTGCGCCCGGCGTCTGATAATACAGGTCGCCCTGCAAAAAATGAGCGCGCAGGGCGCCTTTTTTTCCAACCCTGGCCATGCCGTCCCAGCTTACTGTTTTGCGCTCCATCCGGGTATGGTCGCGGTAACCGTTGCTGTTTTGGTATAAATAATTGACCGAGTTATTCAGAAGTTCATTGCCGCCGCGAAGGTTGAAGTGTGCATTGTGCGAGCCATAACTGCCCCCGGTATAGTCTACCGTAGCCCCCCTCGAAAAATTTTCAGGGTCGCTTTTTAACAGGATCACCCCGCCGGTACCGGCGCCATACAGGCTGCTTCCCGGTCCCTTTATGATCTCCATCGAACTGACGTTGTAGCGCCCGAGCAGGTTAAAGTAGGTGTTGCCGCCGGGGTCGGTATACGGGATCTCATCGTAATACACTTTTACATTTCTCACGCCAAACGGAGAGCGCAGCGAACTGCAGCGAATATTCAGGCGGTAGCTTCCCGGTGATCTTTCTTCCATCCGCACGCCCGGGCTGGTGTTAATGGCGGGCAACAGGCTGGTATTATTGAACCGGTTCAGCTGTTCATTGCTTAAAACCGTAACGGCGGCCGGCACTTCAATCAGCTTTCGGTTTGTTTCGTAGGCACGTACCGTTACCTCATCGAGTACGCTGGCCGGGTCATTACGAAAATGCGTGGAGTCCTGTGCAGATAATCCCGAATAAATGTTGACCAGAACAAAGCATATAACCAGAATCTTCATGAGCAGGAAATTAAAACCGAAAAGTTAAAACTTAATAATGTAATGAGATGAACGGCCATTATCTTTCACTTTTAAGTTTTAACTTTTACCTTCCGTTCAAAGAAACGGAAAAACTATTTTTGCAACATGAGAGCAGCGTGGCTAGCCTTATCATTATTATTCCTGGTACACGATATTTCCGCCCAGGACACCTGGGACCTTAAACGCGCAGTGGAATATGCGCTGAACAACAATATTTCAGTGAAACAGGCCGATATCGATGCCAGGATGGCGGCGCTGACGCTGAAGCAAACAAAACTGCTCCAATACCCCTCGGCCTCCGTGTCGGCTGATGCCGGATTGAATTCCGGCCGTTCCATCGATCCTACCACCAACCTGTTTACCACTACCCAGCTTTTCTCCAACGGGTTCAGCTTTTCTTCCGGAATTACCGTATTTAATTTTTTCAGCCTGCGAAATAATATTCAGGGCAACCGCCTCGACAATGAAGCTGCAAAAATTAATATTGACAAAATAAAGAATGATGTGGCGCTCAACGTGGCAACGGCTTACCTGCTGGTGCTGGAATCGAACGAGCAGGCCAATATTGCGAAAGTTGCCGTGCAGCAGACATTGCAAAACCTCGATAATACGCGCAGGCGCGTGGAAGCGGGTGCGCTGCCCGAACTGAATGCGGCGGAATTGGAAGCTCAGCTCGCCACCGATAGTTCCAATCTCATCAGCGCCGATAACGCGGTAAGGCAAAATATTCTTCAGTTGAAGGCCATTCTCTCGCTGGATGCAGGGGCCGATTTTACCGTAGCATCTCCTCCGCTGGATAAAATTCCTGTATTATCACTGGCCGAACTTCAACCGGAGGCTGTTTATAACCTGGCGTATCAGAACCTGCCCCAGCAAAAAATAAACGATCTGCGCATAGAGGCTGCGGAAAAATATGTAAAAGCGGCAAGAGGGCAGATGTATCCGACCGTGTCGGCCTTCCTGGGAATGGGAACCAACTATGCTAATAATAAAATTCCAAATGTTGTCAATACGCCAACCGGTCATTACGATACCACCGGGGCAAAAGTATTGTTCAACGGAACGTTATATGACGTGATCTCGCCCGGGTTCTCGACCATTGTCACCAGCAGCAAGATCCCTTATAGCACCCAGATCAGTGACAACTTCCGGCAGAATGTAGGCCTTCAGGTTAACGTTCCATTATTCAACAATGGTGTGGCAAAAACCGCCTGGCAGAAAAGCAAACTGAATGTAGCTTCATTGCAACTGGTCAGAGAGCAGTCATTGCTTAGCCTGAAACAGGATATTTATAAAGCGTACAATGACGCAGCTACGGCTATTCAAAAATATTCGGCTGGATCAAAGAGCGTGGAGACGGCGGAGAAAGCATACAACTATGCCAGGAAGCGGTACGATCTCGGATTATTATCCACGATCGACCTGCTCACGAACCAGAACAACCTGAACCGTGCAAGAGTGGAGCTGGCCCAGGCCCGCGTGGATTATGTATTCAAATTAAAGCTCCTGGAATTTTATAAAGGACAGGGATTAAAGCTCGAATAAAAACAAAGAAATATCTTAGCGCTATGCGTAGAAGAACCTGGATATGGCTTACTGTTATCGCTGCAGTAATTATTTTATTGATCGCACTGAAGAAAGCCGGCGTTATCGGTAAGGATGAAGCGATAAAAGTGGCCACGGAAAAAGTGACAAGACGATCGATAACTGAAACGGTTAACGCGAGCGGTAAAGTTTATCCTGAAATAGAAGTAAAAGTGAGCCCGGATATTTCAGGAGAAATTGTTGAGCTGCCCGTGATGGAGGGTGATAGCGTGCGCAAGGGGCAGATACTGGCAAAGATCTATGCCGATATTTATACCACGCAGCGTGATCAGGCCTCTGCAATGGTGACACAGGGACAGGCGCAGACGGAAAACGCCCGCGCCCAACTTCCCGGACTGAAAGCGACGCTGGACTTCAGCCAGAAAAATTTCGACCGGCAAAAGCAGCTGCTGGATCAGAAGGTTATTTCGCATGCGGAATTTGAGCAGGCGCAGAGCAACCTGCAGACTGCCCAGGCGAATTATAACGCGGCTGTTGAAGCCGTTCGCGCCGGCCAGGCCGGTGTGGCGAGCGCGCGTGCCAACTTATCCAAGGCCGACAAGGACCTGAGCCGTACCGATGTGCTGGCGCCGATGAATGGCGTGATCAGTTTGCTGAGCGTGAAAAAGGGCGAGCGCGTGGTGGGTAATTCAATGATGGCCGGTACCGAAATGATGCGCGTGGCCGATATGAGTAAAATAGAAGCAAGGGTCGACGTGGGGGAAAATGATATCCCGAAGGTAAGCATCGGCGATTCCGCAGATGTGGTGGTGGATGCATATAACAACAGGAAGTTCAAAGGTATTGTCACCCAGATCGCGAGCAGCAGCGTGCTGGCCTCCCAAACATCGGGCAATGCGTCCGCTTCTGCAACCAGCAGCGACGTTACGAATTATAAAGTGTATATCCGCCTGCTGCCTTCGTCTTATGGCGATCTTATCGATCCCAAAAGACCAAAGGCTTTTCCTTTCAGGCCCGGCATGAGCGCCAGCGCGGACATTCAGACAAAAACAAAAAGCAACGTATTTTCTGTTCCCATTAACGCGGTGACAACCAGGGAAAAGGGAACCGATAAGGTAGCCGGACAAAAAGATGAAGAGGATGAGGGCAGGCAGAATGCCGGCATGGCGGAAAATGAAAAAACTTCTTTCGCCAGTGATCTCGATGAAGTGGTGTTTGTTTTGCAGAAAGACGGTACCGTAAAGAAGTATATTGTAAAAACCGGTATCCAGGATATTAATTACATCGAAGTGACAGAAGGTTTGCAGGAAGGAATGGAAGTGATATCCGCGCCTTATAATGTGATCAGCAAAACACTGAAAGAAGGAATGAAGGTGAAAGTGGTTCCTAAAGATCAGTTGTTTACAGCAACAAAATAGTCTTACCAAAATAATATTAATGCGATTTGGTGTTATCGGAAGCGGTAGTTGGGCAACAGCCCTTGCAAAAATATTAACCGACAATGGACAACTCATTGAATGGGGAGTAAGGAATGAGGCGATCGTAAAACATATTCACCAGAGAAACCATAACCCTAATTATCTAAGCTCTGTTTATTTTGATAGCAAACGCATTCATTTGCATGTCGGTGCAAAGGAAGTGCTGGCCAATGCAGATCATGTGGTCATTGTGATCCCTTCCGCTTATGTTGTCGATACGCTGGCCGGACTGGGTGCAGACGATTTTAAAGAAAAGAAAATCATCTCGGCTATCAAGGGTATTCTTCCTTCGAATAATTTATTGCTCAATGAATACCTGCATAATGAATTTAATGTTCCGATAGAAAATTATTTTACGGTAATGGGGCCCTGCCATGCGGAAGAGGTGGCCGCGGAAAAATTATCTTACCTGACGTTTTCAGGATTGGATACACGGGAAGCAAATAAAATTGCGGCTGCATTTACTACCGAATATATGAACACCGTGGTTAACCACGATGTGGTGGGAGTGCAGTTCGCGGCGATACTGAAAAATATATATGCGCTTGGCGCAGGCATCGCCCACGGACTGGAATACGGAGATAATTTTCTAAGTGTGTTTATTGCCAATTGTGCGGATGAAATGGCAGGATTTCTGCGGAAGACGGGCATTCCGCATATGGATGTGGGCGTTCACCAACCAGGAGATAAGGCGAATCTAAAAAAGAGCCCGAATTATGCGGCTTCGGTTTATCTCGGCGATCTGCTCGTAACCTGTTATTCTTTATTCAGCAGGAACAGGACATTCGGTAACATGATCGGAAAAGGATACTCGGTCAGTGCGGCGAAGCTCGAAATGAATATGGTTGCAGAGGGATATATAGCCAGCCGGTGTATCCATTCCATTAATGAACGTCTTTCGGCAACTATACCCATCGCGGATGCGATTTACAGGATCCTCTGGGAGAATCTCCATCCGGCTGAAGAGTTTAAAAAGATTGAAGAGGTGCTGGTTTGATTGTGTTTTAATGCGTCACATCAGCCAGTGCCGATGCGCCGGTCGGCTTTATACAAATAATTCCGAAGCGACCCTGTCGGCAAATAATTTACCTTCCCGCGTGAGAATTAGTTTATCGGAATAGTTATCTATCCAATCCCTGGCGACGAATTTTTCGGACGAACGGATCAATTCTTTCGCATAGCTCTCCCCGAAATTATTTTTTACAAAACCCATATCCACGCCCTCTGTCTTTCGCAGCGCTGTCATAATGTATTCATTGAACTTCTGAGCTGCAGATAATATCTCTATTTCATAAGGAACATCACCGTTTTTCAGCGACTGGATATACAATGCGTTGTTCGAAACGTTCCATTGCCGCGAATCGCTGTTGTAAGAATGCGCCGAGGGCCCCAGCCCCAGATAGTGAATTCCATTCCAGTAAGAACTGTTATGCCTGCTTCTTCGCCCCGGTAGCGCCAGGTTTGAAATTTCATAATGCTCATACCCGTTCGACACAAAAAAATCGCTCATCATTAAAAACTGCTTTGCCTGGGCCTCGTTATTTACTTCTGTCACTTTTTTCTTCCGGATCATCGTATCCAGAGCGGTGCCCGGCTCTACCGTCAGTGCATAACACGATAAATGAGCAATGTTTAATTCGCGGGCGCGATTCATATTCTGCTCCCAACGGGCATCCGTTAACCCCGGCGTGCCGTAGATCAGGTCGATGCTTATATTTTCTATTCCTTCATCCTGTGCCAGTTTCACCGACCTGCCCGCCTGTTCGGCTGTGTGGGCCCGGTTCATCCAGACCAGGTCTTCCTCAAAAAAAGACTGTACGCCGATGCTGAGCCTGTTTACGCCGTTTTTTTTCCAGGAGCCGAGGCCGGCTGGAGAGATGTCATCGGGATTGGCTTCCAACGTCACCTCGGCGTCGCCGGCGATATCAAATGCCGCATGTAATGCATCCATAAAGGCAGCGAGCTCTGCCTCTTTCAGTAATGAAGGCGTGCCGCCGCCGAAATAGACGGTATCTACCCGGTCACTACCAATATAATCTTTCCTCAGCCCGATCTCTTTCAATAAAGCTTCCGAAAAGTCGTTCTGTAGCCTTAGTGAGGTGGAAAAATGAAAATTACAGTAGTGACAGGCTCGTTTACAGAATGGAATATGGATATAAATGCCCGCCATATATTTGACAACCGATGGCAAAGTTAGCCCTATATCCTAAGATATCATTTCTGGCAGCTTTTGTGCTGACCGTGTCGTCATCATTCGGACAGTATCGCCTTGAAATAAAAGGCGTGGACCGCTCATCGGTTTTTTTTACCGATACGCTGAAGGTCCGCCAACACTTTTCCAGCCTGGGCGATTGCGAGAGTTACGTCGGAAAGCTGCCTTCTGTATTGCATTCGAAAGGTTATCCGGCAGCTTCGGTGGATAGTATCCGATACGATAGCGCTTCGGCATTTATAGAATTATTTATCGGAGAAAAATATTATACGGCCCTAAATACCGATTCTGTCGATCAGTCCTTAATCGAAAACATGGGCATCGGCCGCCGGAACCGCAAACCCGTTAACCTGCTCGAATTTCGGCCCATACAGGAAAGAGGCCTCGGCTACCTGGAAAATACAGGCTATCCTTTTGCCAGCATTATGCTCGACAGCCTGCGATTTACCAGTGACAGCCTGCTGGCCACGCTCAGGGTAGACAAGGGGCCGCAGTATAAAATCGACAGCATCCGGAATTTTGGCAACGCTTCTATTTCGTCCACCTTCCTGCAGCAGTATCTCGGCATCCGCAACGGCAGCATATACCGCAAAGAGAAATTATCAGAGATCAGCAACCGCATCCGCGAGCTGCCTTTTCTCCAGGAGAAGCGCCCTTTCGACCTCACCATGCTCGGGACAGGCTCGATTCTTAACCTTTATCTCGACACCAAAAAAAGCAGCGAGATCAACGTGCTTGTGGGATTTCTGCCTGCGAGCGACCAGACGATCAACAACAAACTGCTCGTTACCGGCGAGGCGACCATTAATCTTAAAAATTCGTTGGGGGGAGGCGAAACAATCGGTGTCAACTGGCAGCAGCTGCAGCCCAAGTCGCCACGTCTCGACCTCGTGTTCCGGCAACCTTATCTCTTCGGCTCTCCTTTTGGCCTGAACTTCAATTTTGATCTTTATAAAAAGGATTCGTCCTATATAAATATTAATATTCTTATTGGCGCTGCTTATGCAGCTTCCTCGAGGCAAACCGGTAGTGTTTTTCTCCAGCGGTTATCGAGCAATCTCCTTACCGTCGACACCAACAGCATTAAACTAACCAAAAAACTTCCCGACCAGGCAGACGTCAGCTCAGTGAACCTTGGCGTGAATTACGAGCTTTATTTTACTGATTACCGCTTCAACCCGAGACGCG
>JBGAJL010000129.1:0-10592 GCA_044224935.1 Flavitalea sp. | reverse complement strand
TTAAATCTCCGGACCTGAACAAACAGACCTATTCGGTTTCGAGGCTTGAATATGTGCATGACAACACGATACAGAAGGCCACCAATATCATGAATGGCCTTCGCTTTAAAATATATGCCGATATGAATGCAGAGATCAGCAAGCCCTCTGCAGGAACCTTAAAGCCCGGCAGGTTTACATTTAACCTGGGTGGCGATTTCAGGTATTATTATCCCATTTACAGGAATTTTATCTGGGCGGCGCGCGGAGCGGCGGATTTCTCTTTCGGCAACCAGAAGATCATTTATTATCTCGGTGGTGTCGACAACTGGATGTTCCCTAAATATAACCAGGAACCACGTCCCCAGGACCCCGACTATGCATTTCAATCCCTGGCCGTTAACCTGCGCGGATTTAAACAGAATGTGTCCAATGGCAACAATGCTGTTATTCTTAACAGTGAATTCAGGCTGCCGGTGTTCTCGACATTATTCAATAAGCCCATCAACAATGCATTCCTGCGCAATTTCCAACTGGTGCAGTTCATTGACCTGGGAAGTGCATGGAACGGCGCTTATAATAAAATTGAACGCCCCTCACAGATCTATCCTTCCCAGACCGGCGATGTGATCGTAAAATTAAAAGCCGGAGGTATCGGGCCCTTTGCCGGAGGCTATGGTTTTGGTGTACGCAGTACATTGCTCGGATATTTCCTGAGGCTGGATGCCGGATGGGAAATGAATGGATTCTTTAAGGGGAAACCATTATTGCAATTTGCCATGGGCGTAGATTTCTAATGCGCTTTGCGTAAAGAATTATCTGTGCTAAATTCGCACTGATGTCCTTTCAAAAATCAATATCCGGGGCGTTTCTTACGCTGGGTTCACTTATCGCTTTCATCAGCACTTCGGCTCAGACAAAGACCATCAGGGGTATAGTCAAAGACATCCATAGTGATGAACGCATTCCATTTGCTTCACTGCAATTCAAAAAAGCCGGCTCCGGGGGGCTTACCGACTCGGCGGGCGATTTTGCCATCACCCTGGAAAAATGGCCGCAGGATACGCTATACGTAACTTATGTGGGCTACCAGGACTATATTATTCCTATCGACAGCGCTTTTATCTCCAAAGAAAAAGATAATGTGGTTGAACTGGAGATTGCAATGGAACGCGGAAAATATGCATCGGAAGTCGTGGTAAAAAGAAAGATCGACCGGGGATGGCTGATGTGGCGGCGCATCGTCA
This sequence comes from Flavitalea sp., assembly GCA_044224935.1. Lineage (GTDB taxonomy): Bacteria > Bacteroidota > Bacteroidia > Chitinophagales > Chitinophagaceae > Flavitalea. Next base: position 9,366 of record JBGAJL010000129.1, on the reverse strand, counting down.
GAAAAAAACCATATAACGACCGCTATCGCTTTTCTAATTTTTCCTACGAGCTGTACAATAAGCTGGAGCTGGACATAAAAAATATCAACAAAGAAAAAATGAAGGAGATCCGGCTCCTGAAGAATTTCAAATTCGTTTTCGATAATGTCGACACTTCCGAGGGAGCGCCAATACTTCCCGTCTATCTTACCGAAACCATCTCCGATTACTACTACAGGAAATCGCCCAGGAAAAGAAGGGAAGAGATCAAAGCGAGCAAAACGATGGGCATAAATAACGAAAGCATCAGCCGCCTGCTTGGCGGCATGGAGCAGAATATTAATTTCTACGATAATTTCATTCCTGTATTTGACAAACTGTTTATCAGCCCTATCAGTGACAATGGCGATGTGTATTATAAATATCATGTTGCCGACAGCCAGTTCGTTGCGGGGCGGAGATTGATACACCTGATTTTCACGCCCCGGCGAAAAGGCGAAAGCACTTTCGAGGGCGACTGCTGGATACATGATTCGACATTTGCAGTGCAGAAGATGAACCTCCGCCTATCGAAAGACGCCAATATTAATTTTATCGACCGGCTCAGCCTGATTCAGGAATATAAAATGATTAATGACAGCACCTGGTTCCTGTCGAAGGATAAATTCGTAGTAGACGTTTCACCACTGGGCAGTTCAAAAATTTCTTTCATCGGTCGAAAAACAACAACGTATAAAGATGTGGTGGTAAACGATACGAGCGTAACGAATGAGCTGGCAAAAAACAAACGGCTTGAGGAAACCATTATGCCCGATACAGCGATGGGGAAATCGGATGAATACTGGTCGCAGGCGCGTCCCGAAGAATTATCGAAAACGGAACAGGGCGTATATAAGATGGTAGACACGCTGTTGCAATTACCGGCTTTCCGGAGAGCGAGAAACCTGGTTTATTTCATTGGCGTAGGTTATAAAAATATCGGGAACTATGAGATCGGCCCCTGGTATAACTGGATGACCTATAATTCGCAGGAAGGATTGCGGATGCGATTCGATCTGGGCACGAATAAGTTTTTCAGCCGGCAATGGTACCTGCATGGATATGCGGCGTATGGCTTTGGCGATCATCAGTGGAAATACGACCTGGACGCACTGTACCTCATCAATAAAAATCCGCGCACACATATCGGATTTACCTTCAGAAAAGATATCGACTTCGGGCAAACCTATTACGACCAGATCAGCCAGGATAATATCTTCGCGCTGGCCGTTCGCAAGGCGGGTGTGCCGCTGAAATATATCAGCGTAGACGAAAAAAAGCTGGAGATATACAAGCAGACCGCAAGCGGATTCTCCGCCACACTCACCGGCTGGAACAAATCGTACGAGCCGCTCAGAAATCTGCCACCTAAAAGCATCTTCACCAATGGTGAATTGATCACTACCGAAATAAGCCTCCGGCTGCGCTATGCTTTTCTGGAGAAATTCCTAGAAAGCACTTTTAACCGCATCAGCCTCGGCAGCGATTACCCTATTGGAGAAATAAAATTTACGAAGGGAGTTTCGGGCATATTAAAAAGTGGTTTTAATTATTCCAAACTCAGCGCGGGGGTGTCGCAGTATAAAAACCTGCCGCCATTTGGCAGTATTTACTATAATGTATTTGCCGGCAAAACATATGGCACACTGCCCTATATGCTGCTGGATATTGCGCCGGGCAATGAATTGTATTATTACGACAAATATTCCTTCAACCTGATGAACCGATATGAGTTCCTGCACGACAGATATGCCGGGGTGAATGTAGAGCATAACATCGGCAGCGGATTGTTCCGGTTTATTCCATTAATGAAAAAATTAAAGTTCAGGCAATTCTATAGCGTACGTGCATTATGGGGAAGCTTAAGCGAGGCGAATAAGCTCTATAACACGATGCCCGGAAATAATTTCGCATTTCAATCGCTGGACGGGAAAACCTATCTCGAAGTAGGAACGGGTGTGGACAATATTTTCAGACTGTTCAGGATCGATTTCGTCTGGCGGCTGGCGCCTACGCCGCTGCCGCAGGATAAACAAAAGCGTTTTGGCATATTCGGCAGCTTCAGGCTCGCGTTTTAGCCGGTTATATGCAGGCAGGCTTATTCCGGAATGCGATTTAATTATTACCCGCGCTGATTCCCCTTAAAATAACTTCGCAGGCCCGCCGGATTTCTTTTTCCGAAATCGTCAGTGGTGGTGCTATGCGCATACAATGCGGCGCAAACAGAAACCAGTCGGTAAGCACACCATTGGCAATACAATAATCAATGATCTTTTTATTTTCTTCAAAAGAAGAAAACTCGATAGCGATCAGCAGCCCGCTGCTGCGCAGGGCAACAATCCTTTCGTGCTGCAATAATTCCACGAACAGCGCTTCTTTCTTTTTTACCTTCTCCGGAATATCTCTCTTTAATAAAAATTTAAAAGAGGCCAGTCCTGCAGCGCAGCAAACCGGGTGGCCGCCGAAAGTGGTAATATGCCCAAGCACCGGGTTGGCCGAGAGGCGAAGCATAAGCGAACGATCTGCAATAAAAGCGCCTAATGGCATCCCGCCGCCGAGGGCTTTTCCCAGCAATAAAATATCAGGAACAATATCGTATTGTTCAAATGCCCATAAGCTGCCGCATCTGCCGAAACCGCATTGCACCTCGTCAAGCACGAGCAGTGCGCCGGTTTCATTACATTTCCGGCGAAGAGCCTGCATCCATTCCGCCGAAGGCGCAAAAACACCTCTCTCTGCCTGCACCGTTTCGAGGATCACACAGGCGGTATCTTTATCAATCGAATGCAGGGAGTCAAAATCGTTATGCTGCAGGTGGCTTATACCGGGCAATAAGGGACGAAATTCATTCCTCCAGTATTCGTCGCCAATAATACTCAATGCGCCCTGGGTGGATCCGTGATAGCTTTGATTAAATGCGATGATATGGGTACGGCCGGTGGCTCTTTTGGCCAGCTTCATCGCGCCTTCCACCGCTTCTGCACCGGAGTTGGTAAAATAAACGGAATTAAGGGAGGCAGGAAGATTTTCAGCCAGCAGGGTGGCGTAGTTTACCTGCGGCGATTCGATCATCTCGCCATACACGAGCACGTGCATATAATTGTCAAGCTGCTTCTTAATGGCTTTTATCACCGAAGGATGGCGATGCCCGGTGTTACAAACGCTTATCCCGGCGATAAGATCGATATATTCTTTGCCATTTGTATCCCAGATCCGGCTGCCGCCGGCCCTTTTTACTTCGATAGCCAGTGGTGAAGAAGAAGTTTGTGCCACATGCTGAAGGAATAATCTGCGCGTATCCATAATTTCACGCAAAGTTACAGCTATGGCGGTTATACTCCCTGTTCACAACATTCTCCCACAATTTGGTGAAAACAATTTTATTGCGCCCAATGCCACTGTGGTGGGCGACGTGCAGACCGGCGCCGATTGCAGCATCTGGTTCAATGCCGTGGTACGTGGGGATGTGAATAGCATACGCATGGGCAACAGGGTAAATGTGCAGGATGGGGCGGTGATCCATTGCACTTACCAGAAAACGAAAGCTATTATTGGCAATAATGTATCTATTGGTCACAATGCTATTGTGCATGGCTGTACGGTGCACGACAATGTGCTGATTGGCATGGGCAGCATTGTGATGGACAATGCCGAGATCGGCAGTAATTCGATCATCGCGGCAGGTGCGGTGGTACTGGAAGGCACGAAGGTGGAAGCGGGCAGTATATATGCAGGTGTGCCGGCGAAAAAAGTAAAGGACATCCGGCAGGAGCTGATCAGCGGCGAGATCAACAGGATCGCGGAGAATTATGTAAAGTATTCAGGTTGGTTTAAATAAGTTAAAAGTAAAAAGTAGAAAACTTAAAAGTGAACCGCACATTCATTTTTTACTTTTAAGTTTTCACTTTTAACTTATTTCCCCCCTATTGCATTATCCAAATAATAATATTAGCTTTAAGAACGTTCTTATATATGAAAAATCCGTTATGAGAATGTTTCGTATAATAACGTTCGCCGTATTTGCGATGATTATGGTTACCGGCTCATCGTGCCGGGTATGGCATAATACTTTCGGGCCAAAATACGGTTGCCCGGCAAATGGTAAGGCCTTTGGAGCAGAAAGAATACTGAGCGGCGAAAAACCACCCAGGACCTCGAAATTTAAGGCATAAGAAGCCTATTATATACCCCTTAATCCGTACAATTATGAGCCTGACTCTACGCACAGACTTCGGCTGCACCGAAGCAATTATCGACGATGATTGTGGACTGAAAAGATTTTACCAGGTAGCTGATATTCTCAGCGACGACCTGAATATTAAATTCACCCGCAAAGAAGACGATTTCGACACCCTTACCTGGGATTTTTCATTTAAAAACCACGGGCTGACCCTTCATTACAACATCTACACAGGCATTTCGATCTACCCTGTTAAATTCCGCGAGGCGCCAAGAAAAGATAATGATGCCGTAATAGAAGTGGCGAAATTCCTCGAAACAAAATTATTGGTGCATTCCGCCAGGCGATTTATGTCTTAATATTTCTCTTCACCAATACTGTCGAGAATATTCAGGTAGCTGATATACCGCTCCGGATTTATATAGCCCTCCAGCAGGGCTTTTTTTATGGCGCAACCCGGCTCATTAACGTGCAGACAATTATTAAACTGGCATTCATTTATCAATGCGCGCATTTCAGGGAAATAATGCGATAATTCCTGTTTGGAGATATCGACAATGCCAAACTCCCGCATACCAGGCGTGTCTATTAACCTTCCCCCGCCCGGCAGATCAAACATCTCTGCAAATGTTGTAGTATGCATGCCCTTGCCACTCCAGCCACTTACATCCTGCGTTTTTAATTGAAATGAAGGAAACAGTTTATTGATAAACGATGATTTGCCCACACCCGAATGGCCACTCATCAAGGTAGTTTTGTTTTTAAGCAGTTCCTTCACTTCTTCCAATCCTTCATTATTCTGCACGCTCATTTTTACTACCGTATATCCTATACCAGTATACACTTCATTTAATTCATCAAATTTATCTTCTTCTTTTTTCCGGTAAATATCAGTCTTATTGAAAACAATAATTGCAGGCACGTGATATGCTTCGCAGGTAACTAAAAACCGATCGATAAATCCCTGTGAGGTACGCGGGTCCTTTAATGTGGCAAATATCAGCGACTGATCAAGATTGGCTGCAACAATATGATGCTGCATCTTGTGCGAAGGAGATTGCCGGGTGATATAATTGCGGCGGTCATGAATGGTCACAATCATCGCCGTGCTGTCCGCATCGTTTTCCGGTTCCAGTTCCACCTCGTCGCCTACGGCCAGCGGATTAGTGGAAGTAATGCCGTCTATTTTAAACACACCTTTGATGCGCGCGTTATAAGCCTTTCCGTCTCCTGTTTTTGCAACATACCACGAACCGGTCGATTTATAAATAAGGGCTCTCATTGATCAGCGAAGGTCAGGGAAACTTTTTAAACACGGTATATCTTAATAAAATCTCAAACAGTAAAAAAAACGCGGCGGCGACAGCAAAGGGTAGAAATTTTTCAGTAAATCTTTTCAAGGAAGTGATCTGCACAGTGGATTTTTCGAGTTTGTCTATTTCAGCATAAATATGCTGCAGGCTGGCATTATCGCGGGCCCTGAAATACAAACCGCCTGTTTCGGAAGCGATATCCCTGAGCAGGTTTTCGTTCACATTGACCTGCTGTTTCTGCAGGGTGGTGCCACCATTTTCGTTGGGCACAGGCGCTTCGGCATAACCTTCGGTAGCCATTCCAATCGTATAAACCTTTATTCCCACCGATTTCGCAATTTCCCGGGCAGCAAGGGGATCGATACGCCCTCCCTGGTCTTCGCCGTCGGTAAGCAGGATCACAATACGGCTCCTGGCTTTGCTGTCTTTTAATCGTTCCACACTGGTAGCAAGTCCATCTCCAATCGCGGTGCCATCCGCCAGCACGCCCGTTGTTGCATTGAAGATCTGAGCCTTCAATGTATTCCTGTCCATCGTTATGGGTGAAGCAGTAAAACTTTCGCCGGCAAAGATAACCAGGCCAATGCGGTCGGTGGGGCGCTTGTCTACAAAGGAGGCGGCTACCTGTTTCATTGCTTCCAGCCTGTTGGGCGTGAAATCCTGAGCCAGCATGCTGCCGCTTACATCCATACAAAGAATAATATCGATGCCTTCGCCACTTACCATTTCCTCATCGTTGCGGGTCTGCGGCCGTGCGAGCACAATAATCAGGCAGATAAGAGCGAGGGTTCTTACGATAAACGGAAGATGCCTCAATGAGCTTTTCCATGAGGTGCTCGGCCCAAATGATTTAACAGAAGAGATGAGCAGGGAAGCCTGCTGCCTGCTGTTATTCAGGATATACCACCAGGTCATCAACGGCACGATCAGCAGCAGAACAAATGCCGAAGGATCTGCGAATTCGATATTCTTTAACCAGTTATACAGCACTTCCCGAATAATTATTTAAAATGTCAACAGATGATTTTACGATATCAAGATTGTCGAGGTTATCTTTTTCGGAAGGACGAAATTTGGCAAATTTCACAAAATCGCTGATGCGCAGCGACTGCATCAGGCTGTTGAACGATTTCTGCGGAAGATCCATTTTTGAAAGCTGCATAATCAGTTCTTCATTGGTTCTTTCCAAAGTGGAGATGCCGAATTTATTGGAGACAAATCTCCGCAGGATATCATTCATTTCCGAATAATAAGCTTTTTCATTTCCATCCACCACTCCTTTTCTTTTTAACTCGGCCAGGGCGCGCATGGCATCCTCGTAAGCGGTTGGTTTAATACTATTTACCGGAGCCGTCACAACAGGCTTTTTATTTGCCTTGTTCCAAAGCAGAAAAATAATTACCACAGAAAGCGCAGCAACCGCAGCGACGATCCAGGGAATATATTTCAGCCATGGATTTTCCACCACGATGATATCTTTGATGTCGCGATAGTCTTCTTTGGGATCAAAGGAAATAAATCCTACATCAATACCCAATGAATCGGAATAATAAGGCTGGCCGGCAACCATTACCCGGAAAGGCGGAACCGACCATCTTCCCGAGTCGAAACTGGTGATGATGAATGTCTGGGATATCTTTTTTCCATCCATCGTATTCGAGCTGTCTGCTGCGGACCTTTTGGTAATCATAAAATGTTCAATAGAGTCTGCAGAGAACCATTGTATATCCGATCCGAGCGGGGCATAGGCTTCAACGGTTAGCGTAACAGGCTCCCCGATAAGGATCTTGTCGCGGCTGGCGGATGCTTTAACCATCACCTGCGCGGTCAGCGAAACATAAACAACGGATAACAGGGTCAGGAAAAAAATATGTTTTCGGAATTTGCTCATTGATATCAGTTCCTGCTCGTAAAAAATTTCTTCAGCACTTTTACATAATCCTCGTCGGTGCGTATATGCAGCAGGTCGCAGCCGGATTTTATAAAAATATTTTTACAGGTTTCTGTCCATGAAAAGAAATTATTCTGGTATTCCTGCCGCACCAGTATGTCGCCGGTATCTATCCATTTTCTCCTGCCTGTTTCAGCATCTTCCATTTCTACCAGCCCCACGTCGGGCAATTGCATATCCATTTTATCGTACACTTTCACTCCAATCAGGTCGTGTTTTTTTCCGGCCACTTTCAGTGCATCTTCAAATTTATCGTCGATAAAATCACTCAGCACAAATGCAATGCACTTCTGGCGGGCCGTATTATTGAATGTTTTGAGCGCCCGGGCAATATCGGTTCCTCTTCCCACGGGAGAGAAGGTTAACAGTTCCCGCACGATATACAACACATGATCGCGGCCCTTTTTGGGGGGTATATATTTTTCAATCTTATCGCTGAAGAAAACGACACCTACCTTATCGTTGTTGCTGATAGCTGAAAAAGCGATCACGGCGCCTATTTCGTTGACAATATCCTTTTTGCGCGCAAAGGTGGTACCGAATAATGAGCTGCCGCTCACATCGATCATCAGCATCACCGTCAGTTCTCTTTCTTCTTCAAATATTTTACTGAACGGATGATTGAAGCGCGCAGATACGTTCCAGTCGATAAAACGGATATCATCTCCCGGCATGTATTCACGAACTTCTTTAAACAACATACCGCGGCCTTTAAATGCGCTGTGGTATTCACCCGTAAAAATATGCCGGGTGAGCTTTTTACTTTTTATCTCGAGTTCACGAACCTTTTTTAATATTTCAGCGGTGGTAAGCATTCTTTATTACGGAACAGGAATAATTTTCAGGATTTCATCCACCACATGCTCGGTGGTTATATTTTCTGCCTCGGCCTCATAAGTAAGCCCTATCCTGTGCCGCAGCACATCCTTGCATATTGCGCGCACATCTTCGGGTATCACATAGCCCCGTTTATTCAGAAACGCATTCGCCTTGGCCGCAAGCGCAAGATTGATGCTTGCGCGTGGCGAACCGCCATAACCGATCAGCAATTTTAATTTCTCCAGTTTATATTGTTCGGGTGAACGCGTGGCAAATACGATATCGAGAATATAGTTTTCTACTTTCTCATCCATATACACCTCACGCACGAGATCCCTGGCCTGTAATACTTCTTTAATGGTTACCACGGGCTTTACTTCCGGCGCTTTCAATCCCTGCACATTCTGGCGGATGATGACCTGCTCCTCTTCCCTGGTGGGATAATGCACAATCACTTTCATGATAAACCTGTCCTGCTGCGCTTCGGGCAGTGGATAAGTACCTTCCTGCTCCAGCGGGTTCTGAGTGGCCAGCACCAGGAAGGGCGGATCGAGCGGAAAGGTCTGCTCCCCGATGGTCACCTGCCTTTCCTGCATGGCCTCGAGCAATGCGCTCTGCACTTTGGCGGGGGCACGGTTAATTTCATCGGCCAGGACAAAATTGGCGAAGATAGGCCCCTTGCGCACCATGAATTCGCTGCGCTGCTGGTTGTAGATCATGGTGCCGATCACGTCGGCGGGAAGCAGGTCGGGAGTAAACTGGATACGGCTGAACCGGGCCTGGATGGCCTGCGCCAGCGATTTGATGGTCAGCGTTTTTGCGAGGCCGGGAACGCCTTCCAGGAGAATATGACCATTGGTGAGCATCCCGATCAGCAGCCTGTCGAGCATGCCATGCTGCCCGATAATGACCTTCCCCACTTCCTCCCTCACCCTACCGATAAAACCGCTCTGGTGTTGTATACGCCCGTTTAATTCCTCTATGTCGCCAGCAGTAAATACCATAAAATGAATTATTTATGCAAAATACGAACAAAGGCATTGCAAGATGTCTGCCAGAGTGATAAAAGGCTTTTTCTAACAATA
>JBGAJL010000128.1:0-10894 GCA_044224935.1 Flavitalea sp. | reverse complement strand
TTATATTCTTTCCCGGGAGAAATTTCAGGAGAGGCCGATCTGGAATTAACCTGGGCAACTGAACCCACCCCTAATCCCTCCGGAGGAGGGGACGTAATTCCCGAAGCAATTGCATTTTCAAAACATTCAGAGTGCCTGCATCCCCCCCTTTGGAGGGGCGGCGCTCAGCGGAGACATGCATATAAACGCACTCAGGAAGCGCCGGGGTGGGTAGGTCCGCATCCATTGCACAAACAACTGTTAGTTTCCTATATTTGCCGCATGAATAAATCCGTTTTCATTGCAGGCATGGCCAGAACGCCGATAGGAAGCCTGAATGGTGTTTTAGCCTCTCTTTCCGCCCCCCAGCTGGGATCTGTAGCCATAAAAGCGGCCCTGGAGCGAAGTGGAGTAGAACCTGGTCAGGTTGACGAAGTATTTATCGGAAACGTAATCAGCGCCAATGTGGGCCAGGCCCCCGCACAGCAGGCCAGTATCTTTGCCGGCCTCCCCACCACAATTCCCTGTACAACGGTAAATAAAGTGTGCGCCAGTGGCATGAAAGCAATCATGCTGGGCGTGCAAAGCATCCTGCTCGGTGATAACGACATCGTTGTTGCCGGTGGTATGGAGAGCATGAGCAATGCGCCTTATTATCTCGACAAGGCGCGTGCAGGCATGCGTCTTGGAAACGGGCAGGTGATTGACGGTATTTTAAAAGACGGTCTTTGGGATCCTTACAGCAATACACATATGGGTCAGGCGGGCGAGCTCTGCAGTGCCGAATATAAGATCACGCGTGAGGATCAGGATGCTTATGCGAAGGATTCCTATTCGCGCGCAACAAAAGCCTGGGAGGAAGGGGCATTTAAAAATGAAATAGCGCCGGTGGAAATAAAAGGCAGAACCGCACAGGTAATTAACGAAGATGAAGACTATAAAAAGGTCAACTTCGATAAGATGTCTTCTTTGAAGCCGGTATTTGCCAGCGAGGGAACGATCACTGCGGCCAATGCATCGAATATAAACGATGGTGCGGCTGCCGTTGTATTGGTGAGCGAAGAAAAATTAAAGGAGCTGGGATTAAAACCCATTGCCAGAATTGTTGCATTTGCGGATGCTAGCCAGGATCCGCAATGGTTTACTACTACTCCCGTTAAGGCAATGACCAGCGCTTTAAAGAAAGCGAACCTCGCCATAACGGATATTGATTATTTTGAGATCAACGAGGCTTTCAGTTGTGTTGCCATCGTAAATGCCAGGCAGCTGGGTATACCAATGGATAAATTGAACATCCGCGGGGGAGCTGTGGCGCTGGGCCACCCGATCGGATGCAGCGGGGCGCGGATCACGATCACCCTTGCATCGATATTACAGGATAAAAATGCCCGCTACGGAATGGCCGGCATCTGTAATGGCGGCGGCGGCGCTTCCGCGATAATTATCAGTTTAATTGCGCTGCTGCGTGATATGGGTGAATGGCCTGCACAGCCAGGTGCAGATTCCATTTTAAAAGTTTGATGCAGCGCTCAATTTTAATTTTGGCGCGCATTAAAAAATCAAGAATGGCCAGAACAATAGCGTTTAGAGAAGCACTGAGGGAAGCGATGAGTGAGGAAATGAGAAGAGATGAGAAAGTGTTTCTGATGGGCGAAGAAGTAGCGGAATATAATGGCGCCTATAAAGTAAGCCAGGGAATGCTGGATGAATTCGGGCCTAAACGCGTGATCGACACTCCTATTTCAGAATTAGGTTTTACCGCGGTGGCAGTGGGCGCGGCCCAAAACGGGCTTCGTCCGATTGTTGAATACATGACCTGGAACTTCGCGGTATTATCGCTGGACCAGATACTCAATACCGCTTCAAAAATGCTCGCCATGAGCGGCGGACAGGTAGGTTGTCCTATCGTGTTCCGTGGCGCCAATGGCTCTGCGGGCCAGCTCGGTGCGCAGCACTCTACGGCCTTCGAAAGTTATTACGCTAATATTCCCGGCATAAAAGTAATTTCTCCTTCCAATCCCTACGATGCAAAAGGATTGTTGAAATCGGCCATTCGTGATGAAGATCCGGTGATATTCATGGAAAGTGAAGTGATGTATGGCGAGAAAGGTGAGGTGCCTGCCGAAGAATATCTTATCCCGATCGGTAAGGCCGATGTAAAAAAACAGGGCACCGACGTTACGATCGTTTCATTTAATAAGATGATGAAAGTAGCGCTGGGCGCGGCTGCTGAATTGGAAAAGGAAAATATCAGCGCTGAAGTAATTGATCTCAGAACGATCAGACCGCTTGATTGGGAAACGATCCTGGAAAGCGTAAAGAAAACAAACCGGCTCGTGATTGTGGAAGAACAGTGGCCGATGTGCGGCGTTTCTTCCGAAATAGCCTACCGGATACAGAAAGAAGGATTTGATTATCTCGATGCCCCTATCCGGCGCATCACTTCTGCCGACGCTCCATTGCATTACGCACCGAACCTGGTGGCAGCGGCATTACCCGATGTTCCAAGAACGGTGAAGCTGGTAAAAGAAGTGATGTATATGAAGAAATAAAAACCGGAAGCCGAAGCTTCCGGCATCCATTATTACCCCAAAACTTTAAAGGCGCTGGCAAAAGCCATAAGGAGCCCGTACATACAGCTTAACAGAACTCCGCCGATTAAAGCCAGCTTCATGACAGTGCTTCCCACTGAAAAATCATTTTGCAATTGCAATTCGGTCTTCATAGTTATTTAAATTAAGGGTGACTGGATAGTGATTTCGAAGGCTAAATTAGACAGGGCCAGGGGTACCCGCAAGGTGCTTTCCCACCGAAAATTGACTTTCGGCAACCGTATTTTCCGAAGAAATCGGACATTTGCGGGAATCCGGGCACCCGCTGCTTGGGCTGATTAGTTATTTTTGACGAAATATACATTGAGAATGTCTAATATTTTGATTATTGATGATGAGAAGGCTATCCGTAAAACCCTCACTGAAATACTGTCCTACGAAGGATACAAAATCGAGGAGGCCGGTGACGGAGAGGAAGGATTGCGGAAGTTCAGGGACAAGAGTTTTGACGTGGTTCTCTGTGACATAAAAATGCCCAAAATTGACGGGATCGAATTCCTCGACAAGGTGAGGGAATTGAACCCCGACATTCCGGTAATCATGATATCCGGGCATGGAACAATAGAAACGGCCGTGGAAGCGGTAAAAAAAGGAGCATACGACTACATCGCGAAGCCGCCTGATCTGAACCGCCTGCTGATTACCATCCGCAATGCCATGGATAAGACTACCCTTGTGGCGGAAACAAAAGTGCTAAAGAGGAAAGTAAGTAAGGTAGAAGAAATAATCGGGGAATCGGACCCTATTGTGCGCATTAAGGAAACGATAGACAAAGTAGCGCCCACGGAAGCAAGAATACTCATTACCGGCGAAAACGGGGTGGGGAAGGAGCTGGTGGCCAAATGGGTACATGAAAAGAGTAATCATGCTTCGGGTCCGCTGGTGGAGGTGAACTGTGCCGCTATTCCCAGCGAACTGATCGAGAGTGAGCTTTTCGGCCATGAAAAGGGCTCTTTCACTTCTGCAGTTAAGCAGCGCATCGGAAAATTTGAACAGGCGCATAACGGAACGCTGTTTCTTGATGAGATCGGCGATATGAGCCTCAGCGCCCAGGCAAAAGTATTGCGCGCACTGCAGGAAGGACGCATCACGAGGGTAGGCGGCGATAAGGACATAAACGTTGATGTACGCGTAATAGCCGCTACCAATAAGGACCTGCTGAAAGAGGTGGAAGAAAAGAATTTTCGTCTCGACCTCTACCATCGTCTCAGCGTGATCATCATTCATGTTCCTTCTCTGAACGACAGGAGAGAGGATATCCCCCTGCTGGTGGATAAGTTTTTGTCGGATGTCTGTGCAGACTATGGTATTGCCAAAAAGTCTATTGATAAAGATGCACTTAAAGAGCTGCAGGATAACAACTGGACAGGCAATATCCGTGAACTGAGAAACGTTGTGGAGCGGCTTGTGATATTGTCAGGCAAGTCTATCACGGCAGCCGATGTCAATTTATATGTGGTGCCCAGGACATAGCCGTCTATCCCTTTTAACGTTAACAAGCAGCCGATTGCATTATTTTTGCCCCGAATTATAAAACAGCCAGAATGAGTTTTCATGATGTATTTGTATTGATCCTGATATCCCTGCTAATAGTTCTTTTACCGGCGATCGGTTTATACAAGATGTTTCCCAAGGCCGGTATCCCTTCCTGGAAAGCCTGGGTACCTTTTTTAAATACCTGGGAAATAGTGAAAGTGGCGCGCCTTCGCAAACACTGGTTCTTCTGGCAGTTCATCCCTATTGTTGGCTGGTTCATTTCGATATGGCTGCTGATCGAGTTCGTAAAGCTGTTTAATAAATTCAGGTTATGGCAGCATGCAGCAGTGGTATTTGTGCCTTTTTTATATTTTCCTTACCTGGGATTTAATGAGAAAGAAAAATATTACGGCCCCGAGGTCGTGCAACGGCATAAAAAAGCTTCCTGGCGCGAATGGGTAGACGCTGCGGTATTCGCTGTTGTGGCCGCTACATTGATACGGACATTTATTTTTGAAGCGTATACCATACCTACCGGCTCGATGGAAAAGACCCTGCTCGTCAACGATTTTCTTTTCGTGAGCAAGCTTACTTATGGCCCCCGTATTCCCAATACACCGCTGGCGGTGCCTTTCGTACATCACACAATTCCCGGCCTTAATACAAAATCTTATACAGAGATCCTTCACCTGCCTTATACCCGCTGGTTTCCCAAGCCGGTTAAGAGAAATGACGTGGTTGTATTTAATTTTCCGGCAGGTGACACGCTCACTCTCGAAAGGGATTCGCAGGATCCCTATTATGATATTTTAAGAAGGGAGGAAAACCAGGTTTATAATCAGTTAAAATCCCAGATCACAAACGAAGCGGAATTAAAGGCTGCAGCACAGGCGCAGGCGAGGCAGAATGTATGGGATGAATTTCATATCACTACGCGACCCGTTGATAAAAGAGAAAATTATATTAAGCGGTGTACGGCGATCGCGGGTGATACGCTGCAATTGAAATCGGGCATTTTATATATCAACGGGCAACCGGCATTTGTGCCACCATTTTCTGCAACGGATTACACCGTACACTCAACAAGAATGTTAAGTGAGGATGAATTGCGTGAAGCGGGCATACGGATCAGTTCGAGTGATGATTCTCCCGATTTTAGTATCGAAGGAAATAATATTTATCGTATCAATCTTACTGCTAGCGAAGCGGAAATCATGAAAAAAATACCTGGCGTAACTTCTGTGGAAAGAGAGATACTGGATAATTATGGGGGCGTGTTTCCCTACGATAAGCAATTTAACTGGTCGATCGATAATTTCGGACCGATATGGATTCCCAAAAAGGGGGCTACCATTCCATTAACACCGGCAAATGTCATTTTGTATAAACGGGTTATTTCTGTTTATGAAAATAATAAATGGGAAGAGCGCGATGGTAAGTATTTTATCGACGGAAAGCAGGCCGATAGCTATACTTTCAAAATGGATTATTTCTGGATGATGGGCGATAACAGGCACCGCTCGCAGGATAGCCGCTACTGGGGGTTTGTTCCCGAAGACCATATCGTAGGTTCTGCATGGCTGATCTGGATGAGCTACGATAATGGCATCCGCTGGAACAGGCTTATGAATAAAATCAAATGATGAACAAAGAGCTCTTCCGGTTTGAATATGAAGTGTACGACTCGGCTTCATCGTTGAATGATGAAGACAAAAAATTATTCGACGAGGCAAAGGAGGCTACGAAGACCGCATACGCACCGTATTCAAAATTTAAAGTAGGAGCGGCAGCAAAGTTGAACAACGGTAAGATTATTACCGGTGGCAACCAGGAAAATGCTTCATTTCCTGCGGGGCTTTGCGCTGAAGGCGTGGTGATGGCGGCTGCCGCCTCGCAATTTCCGGGGGTAGCCATTCATTCGATTGCGATCACCTGCCAGTCGGAGAATATGGCGGTTGACAACCCGTTATCACCCTGTGGCATCTGCAGGCAGTCGATGCAGGAAATGAGGATGAGAACGGGAACTCCCATCCGCCTGATCATGGGTGGCTTATCCGGAAAAATAATTGTAGTCAATGATGCCTCGGATCTTCTTCCCTTTGCCTTTAAATTTTAACCACGATCCGTCCCATTATCTTTCCTTCAAGAATGGCATCGATATAAGTGGTAGTTAATTCTTCCAGGGAAACTTCTTTCGATATGGCTGTAAGTTTTTCTTTAACGTTCCAGCAGGTGGAAAGCTTCTCCCATAAAATCTGTCGTGTGCTAAGTGGAGTTTCAGCCGTTCCAATTCCCAGCAAACTGACACCGTTTAAAATGAACGGGTAAACGGTAGTGTCCAGTTTCGGTGAAGACACCAGGCCGGTGCTGACTATATTTCCCTCGTTGCTGCATGCTTTTAGCAGTGTATTCAGTGTATTTCCGCCAACCGTATCGATGCCGCCTGCCCATTTCGGGCGCAGCAACGATTTACCGGTGGAATCGTCAGCAAAACTTCTGTTTTCAATTTTGCCGGCGCCGAGATGAGTGAGATATTCTTTCGCATTTTGTTTTCCTGTAATGGCAATTATCTCATAACCCGCTTTGCTGAGAATAGAAACAGCCATGCTGCCCACGCCTCCGGTTGAACCTGTTACCACGATGGGGCCGTTTTCGGGCTTCTGGCCCATCAGTTCCATTTTGTACAATGCAAATGCGGCGGTAAATCCTGCGGTGCCGATGGCCATTGCCTCGGCCCACGAAAATTCTGCAGGTTTTCGCATCACCCAGTCTGCAGGTACACGGATATACTCAGCGTAGCCGCCACTGGTGTTCATGCCCAGGTCGTGGCCCGTAACGATCACTTCGTCGTTCACTGCGAATGCTTCGTGACGGCTCAGCTCTACGATGCCCGCGGCATCTATTCCGGGTGTGTGCGGATATTTTTTCGTGATGCCTTTATTGCCCGTGGCTGACAGGGCATCTTTATAGTTGAGCGACGAATACAAAACTTTGATAAGTACTTCGCCAGGCGGCAGATCTTCTATTTCAATTGCTGTGATGTTGCGCTCGAACTTTCCCGAAGGTGTTTCTGTAATTCTCAGGGCTTTGAAGGGCATTGCGTCTGTTTTAGACACGAATTTCGTATTTTTAGTACCCTATTATTCAAACTAAAAAAATATAATAATGAAACGTACAGCGACAGCCGTCTGGAATGGTTCGGGAAAGGAAGGCAAAGGAAATCTAACAACACAAAGCACTACATTAGATAAAACACAATATTCTTTTAAATCCCGGTTTGAAGAAGGCGTGGGCACAAATCCCGAGGAGCTTATCGCGGCAGCACATGCGGGCTGCTTTTCAATGAAATTGAGTTTTGTATTGGGCGAAGCCGGTTTCACGCCCGATTCGATTGAAACCACATCAACTGTGGAATTGAAAGATGGCGCAATATCTTCATCACATCTCGTGGTAAAAGCAAAGGTTCCCGGCATCAGTGCAGAGAAATTTAAAGATTGTGCGGAAGATGCGAAGAAAAACTGCCCGGTGAGCAAGGTGCTGAACGCTGAAATATCAATGGAAGCTACTTTAATTTAAAATTAATCAGGCAGGCTTCCCGGCCTTGTCGGATTCGAATATTTTTTTACCGCCAGGTGTTGATTCTATAACTAAACAAACAACAGTATTGAAATGACAACATTAAAAGCATCGAGAAGAGAATTTATTAAGAACGCGGGCGTCGCAGCGGCAGGAGTGATGATTGTGCCGAGGCATGTGCTTGGACGCGGTTATGTTGCGCCCAGCGACAAATTAAACATTGCAGGTATCGGTGTCGGCGGTAAAGGTGAAGGCGACCTGGCCGAAATGGCAAAGAGCCCCAACGTAAATATCGTGGCCCTCGTGGATGTGGACGACAGGCAATCGGTCAAATCGCGCAAGCGTTTTCCCAAAGCAAAATATTACAAGGATTTCCGGGAGATGCTGGATAAGGAAAGGAAGAATATCGACGCCTGCACCATTTCCACCCCCGATCATTTTCATGCGGTAGCTACGCTGGCGGCGATGCAACTGGGAAAACATGTATACACGCAGAAACCGCTTACGCACGATATTTATGAGGCACGCATCCTCGCGGAGGCAGCAAAAAAATATAAGGTGGTAACACAGATGGGCAACCAGGGTGCATCGGGCGACGGCGTTCGCCAGATGATGGAATGGTACAAAGCAGGGCTGATTGGTGATGCTACGGAAATTCACTGCTGGACAAACAGGCCCGTCTGGCCCCAGGGTTTCGGAAAACCGACAGGCAAGGAAGAAATTCCAAAAGAACTGGATTGGAACCTCTGGCTGGGCCCGACTCAGTTTGAAGAATATCATAAAGCCTACGTGCCTTTTAGCTGGAGAGGCTTCTGGTCATTCGGAACCGGTTCCTTAGGCGATATGGCCTGCCATATCATTGATCCTGCATGGAAAACGGTGGGCCTTACTTACCCCGTTTCCGTGGAATGCAGCGTAGCGAATTTTTATGAAAAGATGTGGGAGGCAGCCTATCATCCGGACAGTTGCCCGCCCGCTTCGTCATTGAAGCTGGATTTTCCTGCCGAAAATGGAAAGCCCCCGGTGAAATTGTTCTGGACCGATGGTGGAATTTTGCCGGAGCGCCCTGAGGAACTCGGCGCAGATGAACCCATGGGTAATGAAGACGGAGGGGTTATTATTGTCGGTACCAAGGGAAAAATGATGTGCAGTGTATATGGAGAAGATCCAACTTTACTGCCCACTTCAAGAACCAAAGAAGTGAATGTTCCCAAAACACTTGCGCGCGTTCCGGAAGGACACTATCTCCAATGGGTAAACGCATGTATTGCCGGTTATGGAAAGAAGGAACTGAGCTCTCCGTTTGAATATGCAGGACCGCTTACAGAATCTATTCTTATGGGTAATCTCGCCCTTCGCGCTTATAATATCAAGAACAGCAAGGGAGATTTTATTGGCCGTAAGAAGTTGTTGTGGGATGCAAAAAATATGAAAATCACCAACTTCGATGAAGCAAATGAATTTGTGAAAAGGAAATACCGCGACGGCTGGAAACTGGAATTGTAAAAGAAAGCTGCCTTTTTTGACGAAGCGCTGCTTCGGGGGAAAGGTTTAAATTAATCATTTAACAGGGAAGCAAGAGTTAAAAGCTCTTGCTTTTTATATTGATCCCGCTCTTCAGCAAAGCATTTACTGAATTCTTCGAGCAGCACCTGGATGATGCGTTTATTACCCATCGGTTTAAAATAAGAAGCGACAGGAGGCACATTAATTCTTTTAAAATAAGTTTCTACATCTTTGTGGGTAAACACCTGGCCGCTTATCGGATCAATAAAAAATTCCGACTTATACATAAAGTTTTCCGTGTGCCGTGTAAAATCATAGTCGGATTTAAAATAGCTCAGCACAAACTGCTTTGGGATATTGATGGCGCGTACAGGAATATCGAGCAATTCGCTAAGCACCAGGTAAAGGATACCATTGGCAATGGCGTTGCCGCGTTTCGATTCCAGCTGTTTGTTGATCAGGAATTCCTCCGGCTGCTGGTAGGCCACTTCTGTTCCCCGTATGTTGAAATAATTATACAATATGCTGGTGAGTACGTTCACCTGTTCGAGAGGGGTGAGGTAGGTATTCAGCTCGAGCCAGATATTTCTTCTTAATTTTTCAATGTCCTGATAAACCTGTGTAGTGGCCAGGTCGGGGTATTGGAACCGTGCAACCAGCAGCGCCCCGGTAAGCAGGTCGTGATGCGTGTTCCTGCTCCAGGATTCGATTTCTTCCGTAAGGTCGCGGTAATGAAGGCGGTGAATTAATAATTCGATGCGGGTCTGCACATCTTCACTGATGGTATTCTCCCAGAGATTTTCCAGGTTGGGAATAATGCCTTTGCCAAAGTCTATGAGCCGGTTGGAAACGACCCCGAAAACTTCTTCATCCGGATCGTCGATCAGGTGAAGCAACGCGTGTATTTCCCTGTTCTCTTCCATCGTTTAGGATTGGATTAATGAAAAATGAAATTCGTTTAAGTTTTGATGAGTGGTGGGATAATGTTTTCCACACCTGCTTCAAAAATGTTCATTAAAATCATGCCTGCAAAGGAAGCCGGCGTTGAAACAGCCGTTCAGCTTCTGCTTTGTCGCCGCTGCTGGCGACTACCCGCTTAGGGATAACGATAGCGTGATAGGAATTAGTATACAGGTAATAGCTGTCTTTTGTTTCGGAGAAATGTACGATTGCATCCCAGTCGTAGCGGCTTTCGGACACTGCATCCCGGTCGGTTATGCCCGAATCGGAAAGCTCTACTTCGGAATCGCCGAGCACATGCTGGTTTTCTTTTTTTGATAAGATCTGCGACACGCGCCTGTTGATGGAGCGCCGGATAAAGAAGGGGACAAATAAAAGATAAACGAGCCCGGTGAAAACGAACACGGAAATATCTATCCCGATATTATGCGAATGAGTGGTGAAAATATATAGCAGGGCCACCGCACCGTAAAGCAATAATACTTTTAAAAAATACCGGATACGGTAATTTTTTCTTTCAGGCGCCGCCCAGGCCGTGTAATAATTATACTGGAAATATTCTTCCCGGGTAAGTTTGAATTTAAATGTGACCATGAATCGAGGATTTCACGCAAAGGCGCTAAGGATATATCAGTAGTCGCAAAGAAATACCTTAGCGCCTTTGCGGTTTCTTTGCTTCTTTGCGTGAAACTAACTCTTTTTCTTCCGGAACGATTTTTTCGGCGGGTTGGCTTTTGCTTCTTCGATAATTTTTTTCACTTCTTCCAGTTCCAGGTCGGAGGCTT
>JBGAJL010000127.1:0-11038 GCA_044224935.1 Flavitalea sp. | reverse complement strand
TCCAGCTTCGGTAATTTTCTTCTTTCGATCAAAAATCCTGTCAGCCTCGCTATTTCTCCGAAAATATAATGCTTGTCAGCCGCGCCCTTGAGATAATCGCGCCCGGTGCTGCCACCCGTGCCTATCCGGGTTCCGATCATGCGATGCACCATATTCATGTGCCTGTGCCTCCAGGTGCTGAGCTGCTCATCAATTTCCAGAAGGTTATAGAGCACCTGGTAGGGCAGCTGCAATATCGGGTAGCCGCGATAGAGCATAATAAACAGGGCGGCCCTTTTTGCCTTTGGCGATAAAACGCTGCCCTCGACGCCCTTTTCAAATATTTGAATAAGATAATCGCTGTTATTCTTTTCGCTCTCTGCGAGACTGCCGTTGAATGCCTGTTTGTATTCCTCCCATTTGCGCTCGCCATCGTCGAAAGGCATTCTTTCCAGCCATTCGTTCACCAGTTCCAGCAGCGCCCTGCGGGCTTCTGCATTTTTGATGATCTCTACTTCTTCTTTTTTCAGTTGGGAGAGGTAGTATTCCTTTCCATGGCGGTTTTCATATTTCAATCCCAGCGATGCCTCAAGGATCTTGAACTGCCAGCTCTGAAACCCAGATGCCGGGCGAAGCATGTCCCGGAAATCGAGGAAGTCCATCGGATTCATCGTTTCCATAATGTCCACCTGGTGCACCAGCACCTTAAGAATGGTAACGACCCGCGAAAGCCGGTGTACCACGGTTTGCAGTTCGGGAGAATTGTCATTGATCCCGGGCAGCAGCAGGGTGTCTCGCACCGAATCTACTTCAAAAAGAATTTGCTTGAACCACAACTCGTAGGCCTGGTGGATGACGATAAAAAGCATTTCATCGTGTGCAGGCGAGTTGAGTCTGTCACTTTCCGGTTTCTGGGCGCCAAGAATTTCGTTCAGGCGGAGGTAATCACTGTAATGTACCATATGTAGTTTCGTTTGAGGTGGCGGAGTACGTTGTAGTAAGCACTTATTGACTATCTGAATTCCCAACCGATGTCCCTTCTGTAAAACATGCCATCGAAGTCGATAATGTCCATCATCTCCACACTGCTGGATACGGCCTCATCTATGCTTTCTCCGAAAGAAGTCACGCATAAAACCCTTCCTCCGCTGGTCACTACTTCTCCGTCCTTTTCTGTTGTACCGGCCTGGAACACCATCACGCCCGGCACCTTCACATCAAGTCCACTGATCGGAAATCCTTTTTCGTAAGTGGCGGGATAGCCTGCGCTGACAGCCATCACCGTACAGGCCACACGCTCATCTGTTTCCACTTTAATTTCAGAAAGTTTTTTGCAGGCAACGGCATTGAATACCTCCACAAGATCATTTTTCAAACGGGGGATCACCACTTCTGTCTCCGGATCGCCGAGCCTGCAGTTATATTCGATCACTTTCGGATCGTCCATCACTTTTATGATACCGATAAAAATGAATCCGCAGTAATTAATGCCGTCTTTCTTTAGGCCCTCGATGGTAGGAACAATGATCCTGTCGGTAATTTTTTTCATAAACGCCTCGTCGGCAAAGGGTACGGGACTCACCGCCCCCATACCGCCTGTATTTGCACCCCTGTCGCCCTCATTGATTCGTTTATAATCCTTTGCTTCCGGAAGCACGATATAATTTTCGCCATCAGTAAGCACAAACACGCTCATTTCGATGCCATCGAGAAATTCTTCCACCACCACTTTTTTCCCCGCATCCCCGAATTTGCTCTGGTGAATCATGAGTTCATATTCACTCATTGCTTCAATGTGCGACTGGCAGATCATGACCCCTTTGCCCGCAGCCAGGCCATCGGCTTTTAATACGATAGGCAATGTATGGTTCTGCAAATAAGGGATGCCATCTGCATAATTCGAATCGTCGAATTCCCTGTACATCGCAGTGGGTATATTATGCCTGTCCATGAACCGTTTGGCAAAAGCCTTGCTCCCCTCGAGCCGGGCCGCTTCGCGGGAAGGACCGATAACAGGAATCTGTTTTAATTGCACATCGTTCTTAAAATAGTCCACAATACCGCGAACCAGGGGCTCTTCCGGCCCGACGATCACCATATCGATTGCATTTTCGAGGCAGAACTTTTTTACTGCGTCAAAATCCACCGGTGATATATTTACATTAACACCGCATTGCGATGTACCGGCATTTCCCGCAGCAATGAACAGTTTGTTGCAGTGCCTGCTTTTGGCAATTTTCCAGGCGAGGGCATGCTCTCTGCCGCCATTGCCTAATAATAAAAGGTTCATAATCTTTATCCGGGATTTTTTCAGATGGCGCAAATTTCGTGATTTTTATCGCTACTTTGGGCAATTAATTAACTTACCTAACAATTTTAAATGGAGCAGCAAATAGAAAAAGCTAAACATCCAAAAGGCTTGTACGTTCTCTTCTTCACCGAAATGTGGGAACGATTTGGTTATTACCTGATGGTCGGCATCCTGTTTTTGTACCTCAACGATACCGTGGGCCATGGGGGCCGCGGCTTCGACAAACTGAAAGCGGTAGACATCGTAGGTACGTATGTAGCGCTCGTTTACCTTACCCCTTTTATCGGAGGTCTTATCGCAGACAGGTATCTTGGTTATGCCAAATCAATTTTCCTGGGAGGAATACTGATGGCCATCGGCTATTTCATGCTGGCCATTCATGGCAGCGACAGCCTGCTGTATGCATCCCTGCTCTGCATTATTATCGGAAACGGCTTCTTCAAACCAAATATCAGCACCCTGCTCGGAAATATGTATAACCGCGAGGATCTGAAACCCAAAAAGGATTCGGCTTACAACATATTTTACATGGGCATTAATATCGGCGCCTTTGTCTGCAATTTCGTGGCCTCCTATCTCCGCAACAACTACACCTGGGGCTATGCGTTTGCAGCGGCCGGCGTGGGCATGCTGCTGGGCGTGGTATGGTTCGCTTCCGGGCAAAAAGCAGTGAAACATGCCGACGTGATCAAACCGGTGCAGGAAGGAGATATGCCGATTTCAAAGATCGGCCTCTATGTGTTTCTTCCCGCAGCTATCGCGGGCCTGATTGGCTGGTTTATCCCGGGCAACCTTATCGGTTCCGATTCTAACGACGCTTTCATATTTGCCTGCGTACCGATCATCATCTTTTATCTCTCCCTGTGGCTGCGCTCCAAAGGACTGGACAGAAGAAGAATGGGCACATTACTGACACTGTTCGCCGTGTCGATCATATTCTGGAATATCTACAACCAGAATTCAACGGCGCTTACCATCTGGGCCGAAACCTACACCAACCGGCAGATGCCCAAGGCCCTGGAAGCACCCCTGAAACCTTTCGGCCTGCTGCAAACGGTTAGTACTGCCCCGCAGGAAGTGCCCGTGCTCGATAGCCAGTTTCGCGCACAAACAGACGCAAAAGGAAATATCATCACCACAACCGGCGTCGATCCTTATTTCCAGAATATTCCTGTAAGAAACCGGCCTCCACAGGATCAGGATCTTAAATTAATTTCAACAGAAATCTACCAGTCAATAAATCCATTCTGGATAATTGTGCTCACACCTGTTATCGTTGGCCTTTTCGGCTGGCTCCGCTCCAAGAAAAAAGAACCTTCCACGCCTTCCAAATTTGCATGGGGAACGATCATCGCAGGATTGTCGTCGCTGGTGATGGTATTCGCCTGCATGTCGACTAATATTTACGAGCACAAAGTGTCGTCGGCCTGGATATTCTTCAGCTATGGCGTGTTTACCGTAAGTGAACTATTCATGAGCCCGATAGGCCTTTCGCTGGTATCCAAGGTAGCGCCCCGGAGGTTTACTGCACTGATGATGGGCGGCTGGCTGCTCACTACTTCGCTGGGAGGAAAAATCTCCGGCATCCTCGCAGGGTTCTGGGACCATTTCGACAACAAGGCGGTATTCTTCGGTATCAGCGCATTTGCGGCTATTGTTGTCGGCATCTCATTGTTCCCGCTCACGAAAAAACTGAATAAGGTAGTTGTTGAAGCAACGGCTTCAGACGAATAATTTTTATCCATTTCAATAATAGCCACGGGCCGGGCCCGGAGCGCTCTACGTGTAATATTTATGTCTGTAAAACAATTTCAGCCTTTTGTCAGCCCCTCGCAAAACATGAAAGAGCTGACGGTCAAATCTATTTTGCTCGGCAGCCTTTTCGGGGTGATATTCGGCGCGGCAACCGTTTACCTTGCATTAAAAGCCGGGCTAACGGTGAGTGCGTCGATACCCATTGCGGTAATCGCTATTACATTAGGCAGAAGGTTTTTCAAAACCACCATTCTTGAAAATAATATTATCCAGACAACAGGGAGTGCGGGGGAAAGTATTGCCGGCGGAGTAGCATTTACGTTGCCGGGTTTTTTATTTCTTTCATCGCCCGACAGCGCCACCTATTTTAATTATCTCACGATTTTAATACTGTCTATCATCGGGGGATTGCTGGGCACGCTTTTAATGATCCCGTTGCGGCGATCATTGATCGTAAATGAACACGGCAATCTTCCCTACCCGGAAGGAACCGCCTGCGGCGATGTATTGATCGCGGGAGAAAAAGGCGGAGATTTTGCCCGTACGGCCTTCTGGGGCCTTGGCGTGGCATTTTTATATGCGATACTGCAGAAAGTGATGCATGTAATCGCCGAAGCGCCTTACTGGGCAACCAAACAAACCAATCGTTTTTTCCCTTCGGCGAGAGTGAGCGGAGAAATTACTCCCGAATATCTTGGCGTAGGTTACATTATCGGACCACGAATTGCGGGCATCCTCGTAGCGGGCGGCGTGCTGAGCTGGCTGGTGTTTATCCCGCTGCTGGCCACGATGATCCCTCCCGATATGATCGCCGCGCAACTGGTAAAACTCGGCTATCTCGAAAGTGTTTCAAAACCCGGTGGCCAGGGCGTCTGGGACCCTGTGACCCATACATTCGCCAATTATTCTTCGGCCATTTATTATGCGTTTATCCGGCAGATCGGCGCGGGAGCAGTGGCGGCAGGCGGAATTATTACACTAATTAAAACCGTTCCTACAATAATAAAATCGGTCGGCTCCAGTATACGGTCGATCCGGGAGACCGCTGCAGAGGGGACGGAAAAAGTTGCCCGCACCGAAAGGGATATCAGTTTAAAAGTGGTGGGCTTCGGAAGCCTTGCACTGGTAGCATTGATCACCGTTTTGCCACAGGTGCCGGGCGATAGTATTTTCCAGAAAATACTCATCGGTGTGCTGGTGGTGATATTTGGGGCATTATTCGTTACTGTTTCGTCAAGGATCGTGGGGCTGATCGGTTCGTCCAATAATCCGATCAGCGGCATGACGATCGCCACGGTAATGGGCACCAGCCTGATATTTTTAAGTGTGGGCTGGACGGGTCAGGCTTATGAACCCCTGGTGCTGGTAGTAGGCGGTATGATCTGTATCGCGGCGGCCAATGCGGGCGGAACTTCGCAGGACCTGAAGAGCGGCTACATCGTAGGCGCCACACCGCGTAATCAGCAGATTGCATTATTTACAGGCGTGATCGTTTCCGCAATCGTAATCGGCCTCACTGTAAAATTCCTCGACAGGCCCACGCTGGAGATGACACAGCAGGGAATAAAACATGCCATCGGCACCGACAAATATCCTGCTCCACAGGCCACGTTAATGGCCACGCTGATCAAAGGAATATTATCCCAGAACCTCGACTGGCAATATGTATTCGTCGGCATGTTTCTCGCCGTTACGATGGAACTCTGCGGAATAAATGCGCTGAGCTTTGCGGTAGGCGCCTATCTTCCCCTGTCTACTACGCTGCCGATTTTTGTAGGGGGAGCCATAAAAGGATTGGTAGATAGAAAAAAGAAAAAGTCTGCTGTTACAAGTGCGGAGGAAGAAGAATTGGGAAAAGGAAATTTATTTGCAACGGGACTGGTTGCCGGTGGCGCCGTCGCCGGCGTATTGATCGCCTTCCTGTCGGGTTCTGAAAACGGCTCGCTGTTCCTTGCTGCCGTTAACATGGAAGATGGCCTGGTTACCCATTTGCATGAAGGCGGTTATTTCCTGCTGGGGGCAGCATTTTTTATTGCCATGGCAGTGATATTGTATAATGTGGGAAAGAAAAAATAGTTTGGGTTCCGGACCCACCCCCCAACAATTAATTCATCTTAAACGGAACGATCATTTCGAAAATGGGAATATTCACGTCGAATAATTTTTTATCATTCAGGTTCTCCATGGAATAGGTTCCATACATCTTGCCCATTTCGGTGCGAAGATTGCAACCGCTTACATACTGATACCGTTCGGAAGGCTGCAGAACAGGTTGTACACCCACCACCCCTTCGCCTTCCACTTCGCGGGTAACGCCATTGCCATCGACGATATACCAGTGACGGCGGTGCAACTGAACAGGGAAATTATTGTGATTTTCGATCGTGATACGATAGGCAAACATATATTCGCCCGAAACCGGGTTGGAATAGTCCGGCTGATAAAAAGTTTCCACGCTGACCTCAATGCCTTCAGAGATTTTCGATATCATCAGCTCGATTTCACATAAAAGTAAAAAAAAAACGGCAGGGCTGGTATTTTCACCCAAAACATACCAAATTGCAGCCTGATAAACACCACAAGTATGAAAATAGCCGTTGCAAAAGGTGATGGAATCGGGCCGGAAATCATGGATGCAGTACTTTCTATTTTTAAGGCAGCAAAGGTTCCGCTGGAGTATGAATTTGTGGATATGGGCAAATGGGTGTTTGATAAAGGTTTCTCGAATGGTATGACACCTGAGGCGCTTCATACTATCGAGCGCCTGGGCATCCTGTTCAAGGGGCCCATGGAAACGCCGAAAGGCAAAGGAGTAAAAAGCATAAACGTAACTGCACGTAAAACATGGAACACCTACGCAAACAAACGCACCTTCCAGACCCTCAACGGCGTGAACACGGTATTCAGCAAAGCAGGCATACCTATCGACATCACTATCGTTCGCGAAAACATTGAGGATACCTATGGCGGAGTAGAACACATGCTTACGCACGACGTGGCCATCAGCCTGCGCTTTATCACCCGTCCGGGGAGTCTGCAGGTAATTAAATATGCTTTCGAAATGGCCCGGCAGAAAGGAGCCGCAAGAATTACCTGCGGGCATAAGGCCAACATCATGAAAATTACCGACGGCCTGTTTCTCGAATGTTTTTATGAGGTAGCGAAAAATTATCCGGAGTTAAAAGCCGATGATGTGATCGTGGATGACCTCTGCATGAAACTGGTTACGCGTCCCGATACTTTCGATGTGGTGGTTTTGACCAACCTGCAGGGCGATATTGTAAGCGATCTGTGCGCGGGATTAGTTGGAGGATTAGGGTTCGCTCCCTCGGCAAACATCGGTGATCATATTTCCATTTTCGAAGCAGTGCACGGAACCGCCCCGGATATTGCAGGAAAAAATATTGCAAACCCTACAGCATTATTGCTAAGTGGCATCGGGATGCTGCGCCATCTCGGATTATTGCATGTTGCGGTAATGATCGAAAACGCTCTGCTATATACGTTGGAAACCGGTGCGCACACCGGCGACTTCGGCGATAAATCAATCCCACCCTTAAGTACAACCGAATTTGCAGAAGCCATTATAAAAAACTTCAATCAAAAACCGAAGCTGAACGCCCGTCCCGAGCTGGACGATATCGCCACTACCTGTACAGTAGTAAATATTGAGAAAAATGAGATGATGGAAAGTAATGAAGGAGTGGCAGAAAAAATTGTGGGCGTGGATATGTTTATTGAAAGCAATCTTCAACCACAGGATATCGCACATAAATGCGAACGGCACGCAGGCGTAAAATTTAAGCTCATTAATATCAGCAACCGCGGTACCCAGGTATGGCCCACGGGCAGCCGCTTCACCAATCTCGTTAACCTGTATAATGCGCGCTTTGAGAGCCTCGATGGCGAAGGATTAAACCAGCAGGATATCATCGGGCTGTATGTGAGCCTTAGCGGAGATTTTAAAATACCGATCCTCGAAGTATTAAATATGTGGGGAGACAAAAGAGGATACAGCCTGGCTCAGGGACAGTAATTATTTCGAATCTTTATATCCGTTCTTCTTCAGCCACTGTAAAACTTTTTCGCGCTGATCGCCCTGTATAAGGATCTCGCCGTCTTTTACGCTGCCGCCTGTGCCGCAGAGTCCCTTTAATTGTTTACCCAGTAATTCAGCATCTTCCCGCCTGCCGGTAAATCCATCCACTATCGTCACTGCTTTCCCTCCCCGGTGTTTCGTTTCCAGCCGTATTCTTAAACGCTGCTGTGCAGCAGGCAGGGTTTCTATATCCTCCCGTTCCTCTTCCGGGTTGAATGAAGGATCTGTAGAATAAACAATACCGCCGGATGATTTTTTTTTACCAGACACAGACATAAACTAAAATTCTGCTTTTAAACTTAAATCAACACTGCGCGCCTGGTGTATCAATGCGCCTGCGCTCACATAATCGACACCTGTCTGCGCATAGTCACAGATATTCTCCAGCGTAATTCCCCCACTCGCCTCTGTTTCCATTTTCCCGTTAATAATTTTCAGTGCCTCAGCAAGCAGGGCCGGAGAAAAGTTATCGAGCATGATCCAGTCCACTTTTCCAACAGTTACTACCCGTTTCACCTCGTCGAGATTTCTTGTTTCCACTTCTATTTTCAACCCCGGCTTTTTTTCCTGCACATATTGCCAGGCTCTTTCGATCGCATTCTCCAGGCCCCCCGCAAAATCGATATGATTATCCTTCAGCATAATCATATCATACAACCCCATGCGATGGTTATAGCCGCCGCCAATCCTGACGGCCTCCTTTTCCAGCAGCCTGAAATTCGGCGTCGTTTTACGGGTATCGAGAATTTTCGTTTTATAATTCTTCAGCTTGTCTGCATACGTGCGGGTAAGCGTGGCGATGCCGCTCATCCGCTGCATCGAATTCAGCACCAGCCTTTCCACATTCAATATGGCATGCACGAGAGCGTCCACTTCAAAAGCTATTTCACCGCTTTTCATTTCATCCCCGTCTTTCTTAAAAGGGGTAAAAATGGCCGACTGGTCTCTAAATAAAAAAATTGCCCGGGCAACGTCCATCCCTGCCAATATCCCATCCTGTTTTATTTTGAGCACCGCCTTTCCTCTAGCCTCCGGAGGAATACAACTCAGGGTAGAATGATCGCCATCACCAATATCTTCTTCCAATGCCGACCGGATCAATGCGTTTAACTTTTTTTCATCCAGCATACAAACAAAATTAAATTAAAAAACCCATGCGATGGCCGTGCATGGGTTTTAAGGTTGTGAAAATTAAAATCGATTATTCTTCGGGCTGAAACGCAATTTCCTGTACGAGCTGCTGATCACCCTTTTGCTTCATATATAATTTCGTCCGGTAATTTCCATTACGCGTCTGCAGCAACCCGATACAAAACTGGGAGCCATTATTCTCTCCTTTATGCTTAACCTTGAAATCTTTTACTTCATTGCTGCTGAAAAAATCTTTCAGGATCATTTCAGCCTGGTTACGGCTGAAATTGTCGCTTTTATTAGGAAGCGTGATATCCACGCGGTTGTCAAAATATTTCGACAACTGGGCGGCATTTCCATTTTTCAACGCGGTGAGAACCTGTTCTATGGAATAAGAGGGAGCAAAGGCGAGCAGGAACAGCGCCGCAGAAGCAAGCACCATCCCCAGATACTTTTTCATAACGAACCGTTTGCAGCAAATTTGCGAAAAACATGCCAAGTTTTGTGCAGGTTTGCACAAAGAAGCAAAGAATTTTGCAAAGCGGTAAAGGATACACTTGCCACTTCTGAATCACTCTTTGCGGCTTTGCATGAAATCCCTTTGCGTGAAATCTTTACCTTTATGAATAATTCTAACTATGTCAAAAAAAGTGATCCTCGTCATCATGGATGGATGGGGACTTGGAAAGAAGAAACCGGCAGACGCCATACAGAACGCAAATGTGCCCTTTGTCAGCTCGCTCTACTCAAAATACCCTAATACCACATTAGTCACCTGCGGCGAAGCAGTGGGCCTCCCTGAGGGGCAGATGGGCAACTCGGAAGTGGGGCACCTTAACCTGGGCGCAGGCCGGATCGTATACCAGGAATTACAGCGCATCAATGTGGCCATCCGCGACGGCAGCTTTCAAACCAATCCTCACCTGCTGCGCGCTATCCACCATGCAAAAGCCAATAGTACCGCCCTGCATCTGATGGGCCTGGTAAGCGATGGCGGCGTGCATTCTCATATCAATCATCTGAAGGCCATCCTTGACGTTTGTAAAAAAGAAGGCCTCTTCAATGTTTGCATACATGCATTTACCGACGGACGCGATACCGATCCCAAAAGCGGCCTCGGATTCATTAAAGACCTGCAACAGCATATCACCCAGACAGTAGGTAAAATTGCGACAGTGAGCGGCCGGTATTTTGCCATGGACCGCGACAAAAGATGGGAGCGTGTTAAGCTCGCTTACGATGCCATGGTAAATGGCATAGGTGAATATGCGCCTACCGCCGTTGCCGCAATAGAAAACGCTTATAAAAACAATGTCACCGACGAGTTTATCAAGCCGACCGTAATCGCCGCCGAAGGAGAAAAACCCTCGCTGATCAAAAATGGCGACACCGTTATAGCATTCAATTTCAGGACCGATCGCTGCCGCGAAATCACCCAGGTGCTTACGCAGATGGATATGCCTGATTTCGGAATGAAAAAATTATCCCTCGATTATACCACCATGACGGAGTACGACCACTCCTATTCCAATGTACACGTGATCTTCGAAACCGATAACCTGAACAACACGCTGGGCGAAGTGATGCAGCAACAGCATAAAAAACAGGTACGCATAGCCGAAACGGAAAAATATCCGCACGTCACCTTCTTCTTTAACGGCGGCAGGGAAATTCCGTTCGAAGGCGAGGAACGCATCATGATTCCCTCACCTAAAGTGGCTACCTACGATCTTAAACCCGAGATGAGCGCTTACGAACTCACC